>JAKLIU010000040.1 GCA_022709445.1 Spirochaetota bacterium
TAGGCGCGGGACCACAGGCCCGTGGACGCGTCCGTGTACATCTGCCGCCTGAGCTCGCGGACCCAGGGCGCGTTCTGGGAGATGAGGAGCTGGGTGGAGCGCACGCGCGAGCTGATCATGGCCACGGAGCGCAGGAGGATGCGCGCCGCCACGTCCGGCCGTTCGCGGGTCAGGTCCGCGAAGGACCAGCCCTCGCCGGGGAAGGAAAGGATCTCGCAGGGGCCGTCGGCCGTGCCGCGCGCGTCGAAGGTGGCGCCGCGGGCGAAGTCGAAATCTCCCAGGACGTCCCCGTCCACGAAGCGGGCCATCTCCTCCGTGCGGCCGGAGCTGGTGCGGGACACCGTCACGGCGCCCGAGCGGATGATGTGGAAGCGGGCGGCCTTCTCGCCTTCGCGGAACAGCTCGGCGCCGGAAGGACAGCGGGACACGCTCGAGCGCGAGGCGAGCCAGTAGAGGTCGTCGCGGAGCAGTCGCGAGAAGAATTCAGATTTCTCGAGCAGGGCCACCGTGTCGGCCAGCCCGATGTCGATCCGTTCCATCTGCGGAAAGTATACGCCCATATCCCCGTGAATGGAAGGAGCGATGCGCCGGCGGTGAACAAAAAGCAACTGCGGAAAAAGAGGAAAAACAGACAAAGACAAGCAAAGAGACACAGAGACGCAGAGGAAGTCAAAAGGGACAAGCGACGAGGCCAGCCTTTGTCTCCCTTCCCCGCGCTAGTCTTCTCTGTGCCTCTGTGTCTCTGTGGTCTTCTTCCTCAGACCGTCAGTTGTTCGGCTTCATGGTGGGGAACAGGATGACGTCGCGGATGCTGTAGGCGTCGGTGAGGAACATGATGATGCGGTCCACGCCTATGCCCATGCCGCCGGTCGGGGGCATGCCCACCTCCAGGCTGGATACGAAGTCCTCGTCCAGCATGTAGGCCTCGTCGTCGCCCAGCTCGCGTTCCTTGGCCTGCTGCGTGAAGCGGTCCAGCTGCACGATGGGGTCGTTCAGCTCGCTGTACGCGTTGGATATCTCGCGCGCGTAGACGAAGGCCTCGAAGCGCTCGGTCATGGTCGGGTCGCCTGGCTTCTGCTTGGTCAGGGGCGAGATGTCCGTGGGGTAGTCCATGATGAAGGTGGGCTGGATCAGCTCCTTCTCCGCGAAGGCCTCGAAGGCGGCGTTCAGGATGTCGCCCTTGGTGCAGTCCTTGAGCTTCTTCTTGAGCTCGTGCTCGAAGCCCTTGGCCTTGGCGATGGCGCGGGCTTCCTCGTCGGTCTTGACCCCGGAGAAGTCGATGCCGCCGTACTGCTTGACGGCGTCGGTCATGGTCAGGCGGCGCCAGGGCGGGGTGAAGTCGATCTCGGTACCCTGGTAGATCACCTTGGCGGAACCGCAGACCTGCTCCGCCGCAAAGGCGATCATGTTCTCGCAGAGCTCCATCATGTCCTTGTAGTCGGCGTAGGCCTGGTACAGCTCGATCATGGTGAACTCGGGGTTGTGCCTGATGTCGATGCCCTCGTTGCGGAAGTTCTTGCCCATGTCGTAGACGCGCTCCATGCCGCCCACGATGCAGCGCTTGAGGTAGAGCTCGGTGGCGATGCGCAGGTAGAGCTGCAGGTTGAGGGCGTTCGACTTGGTCACGAAGGGCCTGGCCGCCGCGCCCGATGCGATGGTCGAAAGGATGGGGGTCTCCACCTCGATGTAGCCGCGCGTGTCCAGGTACTCGCGGATGGCCCGGATGATCCGGGTGCGCTTCTTGAAGGTATCCATCACCTGGGGGTTCATCACCATGTCCAGGTAGCGCCTGCGGTAGCGTATCTCCGGGTCCTTGAGGCCGTGGAATTTCTCGGGCAGGGGCTCCAGGGCCTTGGCCAGGAGCGTCATGCCCTTGGCGTGAACGGACATCTCCCCGCGGCGGGTGCGGAACACGTAGCCCTCGACGCCGATGATGTCGCCCACGTCCCAGGTCTTCACCTCCGCGTAGGCTTCCTCGCCCAGGCCCTCTGCGTTCAGGTACACCTGGATGCGGCCGTCGCGGTCCTGCAGGTCGATGAAGGCCGCCTTGCCTATGTCGCGGAAGCTCATCACGCGCCCGGCAATGGACACGCCCTTGTTCTCCAGCGCCTCGAAGTCCCGTTTTATCTCCGCCGAGTGATGGGTCTGGTTCCAGGTCAGCCGGGAGAAGGGGTCGCGGCCTTCCGCCTGCAGGCGGGCCAGCTTCTCGCGGCGCACCATCTGCTGTTCGCTCAGGCGGCGCGCGGCATCCTCTTCTTCCCGCTCTTCGGCGGCGGGGACGTTCTCTTGGCTCATGGAGCTCTCCTGTATGGATGATTCGCGGGATTCTACGCCGGAAGGGGCCGTTTTTACAAGGAGCCGAAGCACTCGTCGGGATCCAGGTCCGGGCGTATCCCCGGCCTGGTCATGCAGAAGTCCCAGCGCACGGGATCCTCCGGGCACAGGGCCCGGAACGACGCGGTGGCCTCGCGCGCCGCGGCCAGGTCGGTGCTCTTGCGGGACAGGAAGCCCATGCGCCTGCAGGCCGCGGCCATGTGGGTGTCCAGGGGCACCAGGAGCTTCGCGGGATCGGCGCGCCGCCAGGGCCCCGGGTCCACCGCGTCCCGGCGCACCATCCAGCGCAGGTACAGGAAGACGCGCTTGGCCGCAGAGCCCCGCGCCGGGTCCGGGAACAGGTTGGGTTTCCAGGGCGCCGGGGAAGCGCCGCGCAGGGCCAGCGTGAAGCGCGAGGCGGCCCCGGCGTAATCCGCGTCCCCGGGTCCCTCATCCGCAGCCCCTGACAGGAAAGCGGCCTCCAGGCTGCCGTGGCTGAGCGCCAGGTTCCGCGCGCCGGCGAGGAAGGCCGCCAGGTCGTCGCCGTCGAAGAACCGGTAGCGGAAACCGGACAGGGCGCGCCCGAGCGATGCGTCGTCCATGGCCGACAGGCCGGCCGCGATTCCCGGTCCGCTGCGCGGGCGGCCCAGGGCGGAAAGTACGGATCGGCATGCCTTCACGATCTGCGGGGCGCTCCCCAAGGCCAGTGCCGCGCACACAAGGCCTGCCAGTTCCAGGTCCGCGGCGCGGCGGTACTCCAGCACCACGGCCAGGGGGTCGGGCTCGAGCCATGAGCGGTCGTTGTAGCGGGCATGGAGGGCGTCCAGCGCGGCGCGCTGGCCGCACGGCGCACCGGTGGCGCCGGGCTTCCCGGGGGATGGGTCGGCTGGCACGGTATCAGGGAATGGCGACGCCGAGCTGGGCCAGGGTGGTCCGCCGGTCGGCGAGGTCCTGGCGCTCGGGCGCGATGGTGAGGGCCTGCTTGAGGTAGAAGCGCGCGCGCTGCAGGTCGTTCTTGCGGAAGTAGATGTCGTAGGTGGCCACCAGGGCCTCCAGGTTCATGCCGTTCTCCACCAGGGCGGAGCGGAGCGAGGCGAGGGCCGCGTCGTCGTTGGGCTGGAGCCTGGACTGGAGGAAGTACAGGGACGAGCGGTATGCGGCACCGCCCTTGCCGGCCAGCAGGCGGCCGATCAGCTCGGAAGCGGCTGCCTTGTCCCCGCGGTCCACCAGGATGCCCGCCCAGGCCAGGTTGGCCTGCTCGGAGGCCGGTTCGGCCGCGAGCCATGCCTTGGCCATGGCGGCTGCGTCGGCCAGGCGCCCGGCGCCCCGGTAGGCCCGGTAGAGAGAGCCGTAGTCGGCGTAGCCGGGGATGGCGGTCCTGATGGCGTCGGCCCGGACCGCAGCCGCGGCGGCGTCGCCCGAGGCCAGGTCGGCGGCCAGGAGCAGCCTGAGCGCCCGTTCCGACGCCGGGTCGGCCTTGAGGACGCGGGACGCGAGCACCACGGCTTCCGCCCGTTCCTGCAGGTCGCCGGACCAGAAGGTTTCCGCCGCGTAGAGCACCAGCTCGCGGTCCTCCGGATAGCGCTCGAGGCCGCGTCGAAGGGCGGCCACGGCCGTGCCGCGATCCTTGGCGCTTTCCAGGGCCACGCGCGCGCGCAGGAGGAGGTAGAGCCGATCCCAGGAATCCACGCTCGCGTAGGCGTCCAGGAGCGGGGTCGCCTGCCGGTACTCGCCCCGCTCCACCAGGAGGTGGGCGCGGATGAGCATGAAGCGGGAATCCATGGGATCGTCCAGGAGCACGGCGGTCACCAGGGGGAAGGCCTCGGTCCAGCGGCCGGCGCCGTACAGCGCCATGGCGTTGGCCCGCCGGTACACGGAACTGGCATGCAGGGACGGCGAGATGAGCGCCAGGGTCTCGAGGGCTTCCGCGGCCCGGCCGGAATCGGAAAGGAGGCGGGATGCCCCCAGGGCCGCCGGATAGCAGTCGGGGGCCAGGGACAGGGAATGCCGGTACCAGTCCAGGGCGCCGGCCTTGTCCCCGCCCCGTTCCAGGGCCATCGCCCGAGCCAGGTCGGAGAGCGCGGATGGAAGGGCGTAGCTCGCGAAGCGCTCGGCGGCGGCCAGGGCGGCCCCGTTCACGGCGGCGGTCTTGAGCCTGAACACGCCCAGCACGGGAAAGAGCTCGAACAGGGGACTGGCGTCCGCCTGGGCGGGCGCGGTGCCGGAGCGGCCGTTGCGGGCGTCCACGAAGGCCCTGACCAGGGCGGTGTCCGGCGGGCTGCCGGCCAGCGCGGGCCTGGCCGCCATGGCCTCCGGGTAGGCCAGCCTGGCAAGCTCCCAGGCTATCCAGGCGTAGGAGGCCGCCTCCCCGGGGGGGAGCGTCGCGGATTCCGCCGCCGTGGACGCGGCCAGCTCAAGGGAGGAGGGGCTGCCCATGGCGATGAGGGCCTCGATGCCGTTCCTGGCTGCCTGCGCCTCGCTGACGCCGCCGTGGCCGCCGGAGATCGCCGTCCCCGTGACGGGTTTGGGCCCGCCCACGCAGGATGCGGCGAGGGCAGCCCAAGCCAACACGGCGCAAGCGAGCACCGCCGGGCGCGCGTGCGCGGTCACGGTCGCGGGGATCCCTTGCCCGCGGAAGGAGCTATGGCGCGCATGAGGTAGTAGAGGACGAAGAGTATGATGCCGGCGGATACCAGGAGGCCGGGCCACCACTGGGAGAGGAAGGACCGGAAGCTCATGGTGCTGAACCCCAGGGAAAACACCAGGAAAAAGGCCCCGAGCAGCATGAAGGAGAGCGAGGGGACCAGGTAATTGGCCCTGGCTCGCCGGTATCCGAGCCAGCCCGAGAGGGCCAGGCTCAGGCCAACGACGATGACGTACATGGGCCAGTAGTCGTCCGGCGGGAGGCCGGCCAGGCTGACGCCCAGGTGGACCACCGAGGCCAGGGACACCAGGATGCCGGGGAACAGGGTGCGGCCGCGGCGGACCGCCGACCCGGCCAGGTGGCAGTAGAAGATGCCCGCCAGGAAGGTGGCGAGGGGCCAGAGTTCGGACAGGCCGTCCACCCCGCCGGTGTTGAACAGGAGGATGCCGGCGCCGGCCACGATCAGGGCCAGGGCGACGTAGAATGTGAGCTGCCAGGCGCGGTTTCCGGAGGCGTTCATCTCGTTCCCTTACCTCTATTGTATCGACAAGCTCGATCCTTGCCAACGGGAAACCGTGCGTGATATAGTCCGGCAGATGCGCGTACCCACGTTCACCCTCCTGTGCCAGTGCGCCGCGCTGGCCTCGTGCGCCGCACTGGCCTCGTGCGCCTCCCCCCGGGACTACTACATGGACGCTGCGGGCGCCGATCGCGGGCAGCTCGGGGAGCTGTTCGACCTGCTGGACGAGGGGAACCTGGGCGCCGACGAGCGCTTCGCCGTCACCCAGAAGATCGGCAGCTCGCTCATGGACACCGGGGACGACGGCCGCCTGATCTCCTTCCTGTCCGACGAGGTGACCGCGCATCCCGACGCCCCCTACAACGCCCGCCACCTGCTCACCATCGCCTACGCCTACTCCCGGCAGGGCGCCGACGACATAGCGGTGCTCTACTACGACCGGATCATCAAGAATTACGCGGACCTGGAGGTCAACGGCGAGTCCATCCACTTCGCCTGCCTGCGGAAACTGCTGGAACTGATCCCCGAGCCGGAACGGCGCATCGAGTACCGCCGGGACCTCATCGCCAAGTTCCCGCGCCGCATCGACATGGGAGCGGAGCTGTTCCTCATGGGGACGGAGTACGAGGCCCTGGGCGAGTGGGAATCCGCCATCGAGGCATACCGCCGCTTCATGCCCTACTACGGCAGCGAGATCCCCGGGCACCCCGACGCCGCCCAGTACGCCCAATCCTTCATCGACCTGGCCACCACGCCCAAGGACTGGACCTTCGAGACCCTCGACCAGCTGATAGCCAGGGTCAAGCAGGCCCTGGACGCGGGCGACTCGCGCTCCCTGTCCCGCCTGCGCGCCAAGGTGGGGTTCTTCGCCATGGACTGGCACCAGGACAAGGACGACGGGAACAGCCAGGTGCAGTTCGACCTGAGCGTCTTCATGGCCGGCGGCCGGATTCGCTACAACGACGCCCTGGATCCCAGCTCCAACGCCCGCGAGGCCTTCCTGCGCACCACGGGCTGGACCGAGCGCATGCCGTCCTGGTACCTGTACTTCCGCAAGGTGGATTTCCCCGCGGATCCGGAGGTCCACGGCCGCTGGGAGTGGGCCGGCATCTATTTCGGGGAAAAGATGCAATGAGGGCGCCCACGGCGCTGGCGCTGGCCGCCGCCCTCCTGGTCGCGCCGCCCCTGCCGGCCCAGGATGCCGCGCCGGCAGGCCCCGTCGCGGGTTCGGCACGGCCGGTGCGCACCGTCCGGGTGGAGCTCCCCGCGTGGCCGCACCAGGGCTCGTGGATGCGCCCGTCCCTGCCCCTGCCCGCGGACGACCCGCAGTTCCTGCGCTTCCGCGAGGCTTACCTGGGAGAGGGCGGCAGGCAGTGGATGGAGGCGGTCAGCGCGCGCGCCCGGCCCTACGCCTCCTACATCCTGGAGCGGATCCGCTTCTACGGCGCCCCGGAGGAGCTCTTCTTCCTGCCCTTCATAGAATCCGAGTACTCCCCCAAAGCCGTCAGCAAGTCCGGGGCGTCGGGGCTCTGGCAGTTCATGCGCAACAGCGTGGGCGGCTACGACATGCGCATCGACGACTGGGTGGACGAGCGGCGCGACTTCATGAAGAGCACCGACGGCGCCCTGCGCAAGCTCCTGTGGAACCACGAGCGCTTCGGCGACTGGATCCTGGCCATCGCGGCCTACAACTGCGGCGCGGGCGCCATGGACAGGGCCATCGCCAAGGGAGGGACCCGCGACTACTGGGAGCTCAGGGCCGGCGGATTCCTGCCCCCCGAGACGGCCTCCTACATACCCAAGTTCCTGGCGGTGGCCTCCGTGGGCATGCAGGCGGGCAGGAACGGCCTGCGCGTGTCCTGGGAACCCTCGCCGGAATGGGTGCGCCTGCCCCTGGACCGGCCCGTGGACCTGGCCATGCTGGCCGAGGCCTCGGGCGCATCGCTGGACCGGCTGCGGCAGGGCAATCCGGAACTCCGCTACGGCGTCACGCCCCCGGAAGGCGGGTACTCCCTCAAGGTGCCGGCCGAGTCCGCGGACGGGATCCGCGCGGCCCTCGCCTCCAGGGACCGGCTCATGAACGTCTACCTGCACACGGTCCGCTCCGGCGACACGGTCTCCGCGATCGCCCGCCACTACGAGGTCACCGTCGCCATGATCGTGAAGCTCAACCCCGGCATGAACCCCGACAGGATCCGGCTGGGCCAGGCCATAGCCGTGCCCGCCTTCAAGGACAAGAAGCCCTATGCCGGCGCGCACGCCGGCGACGAGGCCCCCGCGTTCGGCGCCAGCTACACCGTGCGCAAGGGCGACACGCTGTGGACCCTCTCGCTGGCCTACGGGGTCCAGCCCGAGGTCCTGGCCGAGCGCAACGGGCTCACCCTCGCGAGCGTATTGCGCGAAGGCGCGACCCTCATCGTGCCGATACTGGAATGATGAACCGCAACGACCCGCGGGCCCCGGCGCCCGGCCTGGCATTGCTCGCGGCCTCAGCCCTCGCGGTGGCCCTCCTCACGGGCGCCGCCCCGTCCGCCATTTCCCACGCAGTGGACGTGGATTGGCCGGCCGGGGTGGTCACCATGCGGGCCGGCCTCGACCTTTACGCCGCCGGGATCCGCCTGCCTGCCGGACGCTCGGAGGCGGAGCGCAGCCTGGCGGCGGCCGTCCCCGAACTGGTCATGGGCACCGTGCTGTCGCTGCCCCTTGACTCGTGGCGGACGGTGGCGGACGCCCTGGACGACGGCAGCCTGTCGCCGGACACCCTGAGGGAGTACCTGGAGAGCGGTCGCCGCACCGCGCTGGCCCTGAGCGACGACTCACGCCGCCTGGAGGGAACCTGGGAGTGGAGCCTGGCCCGGCTGGGCGCCCTCTTCATCAGGCACAGCGACCCGGTGGACCAGAAGCTCCCGGACCGCTTCGTGCCGACCAGGGCCTACAGCGGCATCATCATCTACGCCAAGGGCAGCTACCCGGTCCGCGGGGAGCACCGCCCGGATTCCATGGTCCCCTGCCTGTACCCGCGCATCTACGACTCGGCCATGGACCCGATCCTGGAGCGCAACCTCCTGGACCCGGAGGCCCTCGCGGCCTGGGGCTCGGTCGGCTACGCCTATTCCCTGGAGGACCCGGCCGTGGAACTGCGGGCGGGCGGGGACCCGCTCCGCATCATCGTGGGCGAGCTGTTCGGCTCGCGCAGGACCGACGCCGTGATCGCGGAGGCCGACGCCATGCGCATCCTGGCCAGCCCGGAGAACCGCGAGCTGATCCGCCAGGGCCGAGTGGTCTTCCTCATAGACGCGCCCTGATCCGGCCGCGCGCCTGGCGCGAAAAAAGGGGAGAGCCGCGGCTCTCCCCTTCCGTTTTCCGCTTCCCGCGGGCCGTTCAGGACCCGGCCAGCATGAGCCGCGCGAACACCTTGGCGTCGCCCACGATGTTCGCGATGACCGCGTACTCGTTGGGGGCGTGCATGGACTCGTCCTGCTTGCTCCAGACCACGCAGTGGTAGCCGGCCGAACGCAGGTACGCCCCCACCGTTCCGCCGCCTATGCCCACCGCCCTGCCTTCCACGCCGTAAGTGGCCTTGATGGCGTCCTTGAGCAGGGACACCACGGGAGCGTCCACGGGCGTGGCCGGGCTCTCGTTCCGCTGCACCACCTCGTGCCGCATGGTGACGCCGTAGAGCTTCTCCACCTCGTCCATGCGCTTGCGGCTCTCGGCCACCACGAAGTCGACCGAATACTGCGGCAGGACGCGCATGTCCAGGTAGAAGGTGTCGTCGCCCGGCACGGTGTTGATGTTGGGGACGTTGGCTTCCTTCTTGGTGGGCGTGACCGTGGAGCGCGGCGGGTCGAAGATGGGATCGCGATCCGTGAAGACCTCGGTCTCCATGCGGTGGAGCCGCAGGGCCAGCTCGCAGTTGGCCAGGAAGGCGTTGGCCCCGTCCTCCGGGCGCGAGGCGTGGCACTGCTTGCCCTTGGTGTGGACCTTGAGCCAGCAGATGTTCTTCTCCGCGGTCTCTATTTCGGAACCGTCGGCCTTGCCGCCGTCCGGGATCACGATCAGGTCGTCCTCCCTGAACAGCGAGCGGTTGGCGAGCAGCCACTGGATCCCGAAAGCCGAGCCGAACTCCTCGTCCGCCACGATCAGGAGCTTGACGTCGTGCTCGGGGACGATGCCGTTGTCCAGGAGGGACAGCGCGGCGAAGACGCCTGAGACCAGTCCCTGCTGGTTGTCCTCCACGCCCCTGCCGTAGATCCGGCCGTCCTTGACCGTGGCCTTGAACGGCTCGGTCTTCCACTCGGACAGGTCGCCGACGGGCACCACGTCAGTGTGGGCCATGATCCACAGGCGCTTGCCGGGCGAGCGGCCCTTGACCGTCACCACCAGGTTGGGGCGCTTGCCCGCGCTCACGCGGGGATCGGGCGCGTCGTGCCGCTCGATGTCCGACAGCCCGCGCTTCCTGAGCCAGGCTTCCAGGGCTTCCGCCTTCTTCCATTCGCCGTCGCCGCCCGATTCGGGCGCCAGGGCGGGGATGCCCGTCAGGAGCCCCTCGAGCTCGATCACGCCGGCTTCCGCCTTGTCCAGGTACGCCAGCGCCTTTTCCAGTTCCTTCATCGGTTCCTCCCTTTATCGGCGGCAGGCGGGCGGCCTGCCGCTGCCGTCGCGACGGCGGCGCGGGCTGCCCGAGCAGCGCCCGCCTGCATGTCTCCCAAGTCGGGGCCGGGGGCCCTCACGGTTTCCGGGCGGCGACCCTGTACGCGTCCCAGCTGGTCCCGACCAGGGTGTCCACGTCGGAGTGGCGGGCCGTCCAGCCCAGGGTGTCCCTGGCCAGGGCGGAGCTGGCCACCAGCCTCGCCGGGTCGCCCGGCCTGCGGCCGACCACCGTCGCCGGTATCGGCTTGCCGGTGATCCTGCGGGCCGCCTCCAGGATCTGCATCACGGAGAGCCCTTCCTCGGAGCCCAGATTGACCGTCAGGCTCCGGTCGTCGCGCGCCAGGGCGTCCAGGGCCGCGACGTGGGCCGTGGCCAGGTCGTTCACGTGCACGTAGTCGCGCACGCCGGTCCCGTCGGGCGTATCGTAGTCGTCCCCGAACACCTTCAGTTCCGGCCTCATGCCGGCCGCGGCCTCCATGATCACCGGCAGGAGGTTGGCGGGGTTGCGCTCCAGGCCCCTGGCCCGGCCGCGCACGTCGTAGCCCGCCGCGTTGAAGTAGCGCAGCGCGGCGAAGCGCAGGCCCTTGAGCCGGTCGTACCAGCCCAGGATGCGCTCTATGTCCAGCTTGGTGAAGCCGTAGAAATTCTCCGGCTCGGTCGGGTGCCGCTCGTCGATGGGCAGGTAGCGCGGCTCCCCGTACACGGCCGCGGAACTGGAGAACACCAGGCGCTTGATGCCGGCCGCCGCCATGGCGTTGAGGATGTTGA
>JAKLIU010000400.1 GCA_022709445.1 Spirochaetota bacterium
CGGTGCTCTCGGCGACCGTCAAGCGCCAGATGGAACTGCCCTTCGACCTGCTCCTGGGGCGCGTCACCTTCGAGATATGGACCGGGTACTGGCCGCTGCACAAAGAAGCCTGGCCGGCCGTGGAGACGGCGACCAAGTACGTAGTCTCGGATACCATGACGCGGCACGAATGGGAGCCCAGCGTTTTCCTGGGCGGCGACGTGGCGGGGAAGATAGCGGAGCTCAAGCGGCAGCCCGGTCCGGACCTGCACGTGTACGGGAGCGCGACCCTCGTGCAGACCCTGCTGGTTCACGGCCTGGTCGACGCCCTCCGGCTGAAGATCTACCCCGTGAGCCTCGGATGCGGCAAACGGCTGTTCGCCGACGGGACTGCGCCGGCATCGTTCAAGCTGACCGGGAGCGAGGTCACCCCGTCCGGCGTCATCATGGTGGAGTACGAGCGATCGGGCGGGTGCCCGGCACGGCCCTGAACGCCCGGGGAACCCCCGTGCCCGCCGCCGCTCCGTCGGCACAGCCGACGCTCCGTCGGCACAGCCGACGGAAAGATCGCCTAGGCCTCGTCCCTGCGCTTGCGCGATCCCTTGGCCGCGACCGCCCCGCCTCCGGCCCCGCCGCTGATGGCGAGCCAGAAGCCCAGGTCGTACCAGAAGCCGGTGTTGACCTTCTCGTACACGCGGATCGCCGGATTGAATATCTGCACCACAAGGGAGACCGGCGCGACGATGCCGTGCCAGAAGCCGGAGAAGAATCCGGCGGGTTTCTCCTCGGTGACCCGGCCGTCGCCGGGCAGGCAGGAAGCCAGCAGGAGCGCGGCCAGCAGACAGATCGCGATAATGGAGACTTTGGATTTCATCACGGTCCTTTCCCGGGGAGGGTCCCCCGTACCGACGCCAGTATAGGGCAGGACCGCCGTCATGTCGAACGCGAACCATGCCGGGCGGGCGAGGCCGGCTCCGGGCTTCGCGCCGGGTCGCCCTCCCAGCCCTCAGCGGCGGGCTGCCTTCAGCCTGAAGAAGGCGTACAGGGCATCGTATACCCCGAACTGCGCCTCGATGTTCTCGAAGTCGTCCGGATGCATGATGGAATAGCCCTGGGCGACGGCCTCGAGCCCGGGCGCGTAGGGGTTGGAATCGAGCCTGTCGGTGTCGGCTGCGTTCACCGCCTCGGCCAGCATGAGGAGGGCGGGGTCCGCGAGCCCGTACTTCTTGACGATGGTCACGAAGGAGCAGTCGTCCCCGTGGTGGCCGAGCTCGACGCCCGGCGCGTCGAAGGGGATGGCGCCGGTCCTGGCGGCTTCCTCCCCGACCAGGCCCTTGGCCACGAAACTGAACTCGGCTCCGGCGTCGATGAAGCGCCTGATCAGCCAGGGACAGGCCACGCGGTCGACGTGCACATGGGCGCGGGTGATCCATTTCATGGTCGTCCTCCTTGTAGCGCCCGGTATCCGGACCGTCCGATTCCGAGACTTTCCCCGGCGCGCGGCATCGCGGCGGCGCGGCGAGCCGAGGCCAATAGGGGATTCGCCCTCCAAGGCTCGGCGTCGTGCCTCGCCTTTCCGGGCCGGCTCGTACCTCGATGCGCCATCCCTGGCGCATCGCCCCTCCACGCGCTCAAATGATCGCGCGTTGCGGGTCGGTACATCGCTTCGAATCCCCTACTCTCCTTGTCGAAAAGAAAAGCCGCCCTCAGGGGCGGCTTTTCTTTTCTGGAGAATAGGGGATTCGAACCCCTGACCTATAGATTGCGAAGCGCTCCGGACTCCGCCTACAGGATTCTCCCGCCTTGTCAGGCTTTCACCTATCGTAGCTAATTCTATATCAGAGCATGAGTCAGAAGCAAGGCACAATTAGCAGGAATTGGCAGAGTTTAGCAAATCTTGTCATTTTCTCAATCTCAGAGTCAGTCTCAGAGTTCTCAATCTCAGAGATAATCTCAGAGCCGATCCTCACTTCGCGTGGCATTTCTACGCCTTAAGTCCAAGAAGGTCTTGTAGGGAGTACGGTCGCAGCAGG
>JAKLIU010000401.1 GCA_022709445.1 Spirochaetota bacterium
ACCTGGCCGGCGCCGAAGCTCTCGCGGACCTCGTCGATCTCCGAGCGCTGGAGGTTGCGCAGGTCGTCAGCCAGGTTGGCCACGATCCCGAAGGCGGCGTTCATCTCCAGGAGCAGGCGCAGGACGTGCTCCGGCTCCACCAGCTGGGTGGAGTGCTCGCTGGGCTCGAGCCCCAGGAAGCCCAGGTAGGCGCGCTCCACGGCCTCGGGATCGGAGTAGCTCATGGACAGGGCGTTGTAGGAACCGGTGGCTCCCGCCAGCTTGCCGCGCAGGTCGCGGGCGCGGGCCTCGATCCCCGGCAGGCACTTGCCCAGGCGGGCAACGTACTCGGCCATGGCGAAGCCGAAGGTGATGGGCACCGCGTGCTGGCCGTGGGTCCGGCCCACCTGCGGGGTCTCGGCCTCGTCGCGGGCCAGGCGGCAGAGTTCCTTGAGGAGGGCCCCGAGCAGGGGCAGCACGAGCTCGAGCGTGACGTCCCGCAGGCGCGCGGCCGTGGCCGTGTCCAGGATGTCCACGCTGGTGGCTCCCGTGTGCACGAGCGGCGCGACCACGGCGGGCACCCGGGCCTGGAGCACGTTCACCAGGGCGCGTATGTTGTGCCTGGTGGTCTCCTCCTCCCGGTAGACCGCGGCGGGATCCACCTCCACCGCGTCCAGGGCGGCCAGGAGCGCCGCGTCCGGCTCCGCTCCGGCGGCCCGCGCCCGTGCCGTCAGGTGGGCCTTGACCAGGGCCAGCTCCGCGCGCGCGCAGTAGCGGACGGCCGCGTCCTCCGAGAGGTACAGCGACAGGCGTTCGAAGAGGGCCTCGTTGGCCGACCAGTAACGGTGGTCCAGGGGGGAGATGTTCCTGAAAATGTCTCGGGGTTGCATGAGCGGTTATACACCGAAAGCAAAACCCGGGGCAAGGGCCGCGGGTGCGGAAGCACGGTCGGGCGGCGAGGAAAACCGGTTAAGTCGCGACGTTTTCCCCGGCCTTGGCCGGCGTTCCCTCGCCCGCCGGGACCGGCGGGGGAAGACGGAACTTCGCGAGCACCGGCGGCACGACCAGGAGCATGGCGCAAGCGGTGATCCAGAACGGCGCGACGGGAGCCACTCCCTTCCATAACATGGCGCCGATCCAGGGCGCGGGCAGGGCCACCAGTCCGTTGCTGGTGGACAGGAAGCCGAAGGCGATGCCGCGCAGGTTCTCCGGCACCGCCTTGGAGATGAGGCTCTGGTAGGCGGGCTGGAGCATGCCCATGGCTGCCCCGAACAGCACGAAGGACAGCCCGGCGGACCACAGGCCAGGCACCAGGAGCAGGAGCGCGAAGGACAGGAAGGAGGTGAGGTAGCCGGCGGCTATGGCGAAGCGCTCGCCGTGCCGGTCCGCCAGGTGGCCGGCCGGGATCATCACCAGCATGCTCGCCCCGCCGAACAGGGCGTTCAGGATGCCTATGGCGGCCACGTCGATGCCGCGCTCCTCCTGCAGGAACACGGGGAGCAGGTTCCCCGACAGGCCCATCGCTATGTCGCGCACCCCGTCCGACAGGAGGAGCCAGGTCACCAGGCCGCCGGAAAGCGCCATGCCGACCATGGTCCGGAGCGAGGGCAGGAATCCGGATCCCTTGCCTGCGCCGGGACCTACCGGCGCGACCGGTCCATGGTCGCCGGCGGCCGCGCCGCGCGCCATGGAGAGCCGTATCGCCGTGGCCGAGAAGTAGAGGGCGGCCGCGCAGAGGATGAGGCCCTTCCAGCCCAGGACCCTGACCGCCAGCCCGCCGGCCAGAGGGCCGATCACTGCCACCACCTGGTAGATGGCCTGGCTGAGGGCGAACACCCGCGCCCGGTTCCTCTCCGACGACTGCTCGGCGATGAAGGCGTCGAAGCTGGGGGCGACGAAGGCGAAGGCTATCGAGCCGACTGCCTGACCGGCGAGCATCCAGGGCCAGCTGGGGGCGAATATGTTGATCACCCAGCCCAGGGCGCCGCCCACCGAGCCTATCGCTATGGACCTCAGGCG
>JAKLIU010000402.1 GCA_022709445.1 Spirochaetota bacterium
GGCCGAAGGCCACCCAGCGCCAGGCCCCGTGCACGGAGGACAGGAGCAGGGGCATGAGGGTTCCGGCCGGCAGGAAGAAGGGGCCCGCCTCGTCCAGGGTGCGCAGGGCGCCGCGGCCGCGCCCTGCCGAGGGCACGCGCTCGCCTATGAAGCCGGCCAGGGTGGAGATGAGGTAGCGGTAGACCAGGCAGGCGCCGTAGACCGACACGCCCGCCACGTAACCCGGCCCGACGATCCCGGCGGAAGCGGCCGAGGCGGCCCTGACCACCAGGACCGTGAAGCCGGCGACGGCAAGGCCTGAGCCGAGCGAGGCAATGATCCCCGACGCCGGGTCGCGCCTGCGCCGGGATGCGGCGCGCGTCCGTCCCGCGGGCGGCGAGCCTGCATCCGCGCGTATCGGGCTGTCGATCTCCGGTGCGTGTTCGCCGGCCATGGTTCCTCCGTCGGGCCATCGTGGACGGCCTGCCGCGGTTCCCGAAACCATCGGGTGTTCCGCGCGGCCGCCGGTCGTCTGGCATGTCCGGGCAGCCGCCTCCGGCCGCCCGACGTCCAGCCAGAGTAGCCCAAGCGCGGAAAAGCCGCAATCGCTTGCCTCGGGCGGGCCTCCCGCCTATGATGGCGCGGATGAAACCAGACACACCCGGGGCCCGCGCCCGCCATGCCGCCCGGATCCGCGCCCAGTCGGCCGCCCTGGCCCTCCTCCTCCTGCTCCCCGGCTGCGGGCGGCCGGGCGAGTCTGCACCTGAAACCCGCTCGCCTCCGGCCGCCGGACGCGACATGAGCGCGGAGGCCCGGGCCATGGCCGCCGCCATGAGCCTCGAGGAACTGGCCGGCCAGGTCCTCATGGTGGGCGCGACCGGTTCCGGTTCGCTCCCGGACTGGAACCGGTCCTTCCTCTCGAAGGTGCGGCCCGGCGGGGTGGTCCTGTTCGGCTTCAACATACCGGAGGATCCCCTGGACCTGGTACCGTATATAGAGGAACTGTCCGCCGCCTCCGGCGGGCTGCGGCCATTCGTGGCGGTGGACCATGAAGGCGGGCCGGTGTTCCGCTTCAGGCACGGGATGACCAGGCTCCCGGCCGCCAGGGACCTGGGCAGGGGAGGGGTCGGCCTGGCTTCCGCCGCGGGCGGCGTCGCCGGGAGCGAACTGAGGGCCCTGGGCATCAGCATGAACCTGGCTCCCGTGGTGGAGGCCCTGGACGAGCGCAACGACGCCTTCCTGGGCCTCAGGGCATGGTCCGCCTCCCCGGAGGAGTCCGGGCGACTGGCACGGGCCTTCCTGGAAGCCTGCCAGGGCGCCGGGACGGCCGGCACGCTCAAGCACTTCCCCGGGAACGCGTCGGTGGATCCACACCATGGCCGGGCCGTCCTGGACGCCTCCATGGAGGAGCTGGAAGCCGGCCACCTCCTCTCCTTCAGGCTGTCGCTCCAGGGCAAGCCGGCCGCGGTCATGCTCTCCCACGTGACGGTGCCGGCCATCGACCCGGACCGGCCCGCCACCCTCTCCCCGGCGGCCGTGGACCTCCTCAAGCGCGGGCTGGGCTTCGGCGGCATCGTCCTCACCGACGACCTCCTGATGCAGGGCCTGGGCGGCGAGCCTGCCGCTCCCGCCAACGCCGTGGCCGCGCTGGCGGCCGGGGCGGACATGCTGATGGTATCGGGGGGCGCGGCCATCATGAAGATACGGGATGCCATCGTGGCGGCCGTAGGGGACGGGAGCCTGGGCCGGGACCGGCTGGAGGACGCGGCCGCGAGGATCATCGCGCAGAAGCTGCGCTTCGGCCTGCCCGGGGAGGGCCCGGAGGAGCGGGCGGTCCGGGCGGAGGGCTTCCGCGAGCTGGTCCGGCGGAACGGCGTGGCGTTCTCGGCCGCCCTGGAGGCGGGCCGGACCGAGGCAGGCAGGTCGATGGGACAGTGAGGCCGGAACCGGATTCCCGCTCATAACCGGGGCGCGGCCGGCCGATCATCAGAGGGTGAAAACGCGA
>JAKLIU010000403.1 GCA_022709445.1 Spirochaetota bacterium
CCTGGACAAGAAGAAGGCCGAGCACAGCCGCTGATCCGGGGATCCGCCGCGGGGGACCGGGGCGCCACGGCGCCTTCCCCCCGCGCGGTTCCAGTGCAGTTTGCGTTTTCGCCCACCCGGGCGTATACTGGAGGCGTGATGTCCATGGTCCGGCCCGTTCGGGCACCAAGCGACCCGTTCAATCCCCCTCCCGCCGATAAAACCACCGAACGAAGGAGTTCCCATGCTTAAAGAGGAGCTTATCAAGAAGAGCCCTGTCCGCATCCTCGAGAAGGGCATCGAGGGCGGACTGAAAGCCGGAAACCTGGGCGTCATCGCCAGCCGCAAGGGCATCGGCAAGACCAGCGTGCTGGTGCAGCTGGCCCTGGACAAGCTCATGCAGGGGAAGAAGATCATCCACGTCTCCTTCACCACGCACACCAGCTACGTGATCTCCTGGTACGAGAACATCTTCACCGAGGTGGCCAAGCGCAAGAGCCTGGAGCAGTACTCGGACGTGCACGACGAGCTGGTGAAGAACCGCGTCATCATGAACTTCAACCAGGAAGGCGTGAGCACCGACCAGATCATCAAGTCCCTCCGGGCCATGATCATCGACGGCGGCTTCCACGCCGAGGCCATCATAGCCGACGGCTTCGACTTCGCCCGGGCCCAGCCGGAGCACTTCGCCAAGGTCCGCGCCTTCGCCGAGGAAATGAAGCTGGAAGTCTGGTATTCCTGCACCATGATCGGCGAGGAACCCCTGGTGGACAAGACCAACGTCCCCGTGATCCTCCGCGAGTTCATCAAGGACATATCCGTGCTGATCGTGCTGGAGCCCAAGGTGGAGTACATCCACTTCATGGTGGTCAAGGACCACGGCCGCATGAACCCGGCCGACCTCCACATCAAGCTGGACGCCAAGACCCTCCTCATCGCCGAAGCCTGACGCTGCGCTCCGGCGGTCTCCGTCGACCCGTGAAAGCCCCCGCATCCGCGGGGGCTTTTCGTTTTCCGTGCTCGTTCGCGCAGGGAACCGTAGCTGAAACACGGAGGTAGTCGCGCTTTAGGCGCGACATCGCGGTTCCGCGGGGCGGAACCGCGGGTTGGGACTACCCCTCTACTCCAGGAGGAGAACGGCTTCAGTAGAGGCAGTCGCGCCGGAGGCGCGACACAGTCTGCGCTCTGCTCTGTACCTGCAGGATACGCCTATTCAAGTATTGCGGTACCATATTGACACTTTACTATTGTGGTACTATAATACTTGTATTGATGAGGACCGTGGGACCGGATGGTTCCAGGCAGGCTGCCGACACCCTTCCATGGCTTGTCGGCTCCGCCGTGATGGCGGGAGGAGTTCACATGAAGAAGCTGGTGAGCGGCAAGGTATCCTGGGTGGGCAAGGTTGACTGGGAACTCGCAAAGTTCCACGGCGACGAGTACTCGACGCACAAAGGCTCGACCTACAACAGCTACGTGATCGAGGAAGGCAAGACCGTCCTGGTGGACACCGTCTGGAAGCCCTTCGCCAAGGAATTCGTGGACAACCTGGAGGCCGAGGGACTCCTGGCCAAGCTGGACGCGGTGGTGGCCCAGCACGCCGAGGTGGACCACTCCGGCGCCCTGCCCGAGCTCATGCGCCGCCGGCCGGACCTGCCCGTCTACTGCAGCGCCAACGGGGTCAAGTCGCTCAAGGGGCACTATCACCAGGACTGGGATTTCCGCGTGGTGAAGACCGGGGACGAGCTGGACCTGGGCAACGGCAAGAAGCTGGTGTTCGTGGAGGCGCCCATGCTCCACTGGCCGGACAGCATGTTCTCCTACATGACCGGCGACGCCATCCTGTTCTCCAACGACGCCTTCGGGCAGCACCTGGCCACCGAGCGGCTCTTCAACGACCTGGTGGACCAGGACGTGCTGTGGACGGAGTGCATCAAGTACTACGCCAACATCCTGACGCCCTTCTCCGCCCTGGTGAAAGCCAAGATCGAGCAGGTCCTGG
>JAKLIU010000404.1 GCA_022709445.1 Spirochaetota bacterium
AAGCGCAGGTGCCAGCGCTTCTGGTCCTCGTCGGACCAGGGCGATGTACCCACCGCCGCACGCTTGCTCTTGAGCACGGTCACCGCCGCGTCCTCGTCCACCTCGAGGGTGACCGCCAGGACGCCCTCGCGCTCGCCGCGGTTCACGGCCAGAACGCGGTGCGGCTTGAGGGTGGCCAGGGGCTCGGCGTAGTCCCAGTACATCTGGTAAACGCTGGCTTCCTTGGCCTTCTCGTCGCCGACGCCCTTGACGACCAGGCGCCCGTCCAGCAAGTAGCGCTTCTTGACCGCGGCGCGGTTCTCCGGATCCTGGGAGACCCGCTCGGCGATGATGTCCATGGCGCCCTGGATCGCATCCTCGGCGCTGGCGACGGACAGCTCGGGATGCTCCGCGTCGTCCCTGACGAACTGCGCCGCGCTTGCCCTCACCGTGGCCGCGTCGGATCCGGTCATGATCTCCGCCAGCGGCTCCAGGCCCTTCTCGATGGCGACCATGCCGCGGGTCTTCTTCTTGCGCTTGTACGGCGCGTAGATATCCTCGATCTCGGTGAGCGTGGAGCACTTCTTGATGTTCTTGAAGAGTTCCTCGGTCAGTTTTCCCTGCCCGAAGATGGCCTGGATCACCTCGATGCGGCGGGTCTCCAGGTTGGTCAGGGCCAGGTGCTTGTGCACCACGTCCCGCACCTGGACCTCGTCCAGCTCGCCGGTGCGTTCCTTGCGGTAGCGGCTGATGAAGGGAACCGTGCAGCCTTCGGCGGTCAGTTCCACCACGGCGGCGGCCTGGCTGACGCGGATGGACAGGTCGGCGGCGATGCGGTTGAGCAGGTCGGCCTGGCCGACAGCCAGGCCGGAGATGAATTCTTCGTTCAGTTCCATGGTCTATCCTTGCCGTTTCTTGCGTAGTTCATCGAGAAGCCCTTCGGGGCTGAAGCCGCCCAGGTAGGCGATCCTGCCGCCCACGCACACCACCGGTTCCAGGCGCGCCATGGACAGGAGGCGCTCCACGTCCGGGATGCGCTTGATGTTCTCAGGGGTGGATTCGTGGAAGGCCAGCAAGTATTCGCCGGCCAGCTCGGAGGCCGCCAGCAGCGTTCCGAACTCCTCCACGAGGCTCTTGGTGGGTTTCTTGACGCCGGGCGAGCAATCGCCGCAGGCATGGCCCTCGCAGCCTGCGCAGATCTCATCGTCCGCGCGGCCGAATACGTCTATCTGGATTGGTTCGCTCATACGGTTTCAGGTTCGCCACGATACGGGGAACGGTTGGAAAAATCAAGCGGGATCGATCTCGGTCCCGGGGCCGCGCGGCTCACTCGGTGATCGCGTCGGCCAGGGACGAGAGGATGTCCCTGAATCCTGGATCGCTCACCGCGTCCAGGGTCTGCCGTATAGTCTCGGGCGCCGGGGCGGGCCCGGCACTCTCCTCGCAGCCGGGGCTGGTGCGCTGTCCCGAACCGGCAGCCGCGGGGGAGGCCTCTCTTCGTCCTTGGTCCCCTGCCAGCCTGAAGGCTATGCCCTTGATGCCCAGCTCCGGAAACGCGGCCGCGATGGACGACAGGATCCTGTCCTGCTGCATCTGAAGGAGCTGGATCCAGCCCGGGTGCTCGGCCTCCACCACCACGATGCCGTTCTTCACGTCCACCGGCCGCGAGTGGGCCGCGAGGCGCTCGCCGGCCGCCCGGTCCCAGGACGAGAAGAAGCCCGCCCAGGTCCCGGCCGTGCGCGCTATCTCCGGGCTTAGGATGGCTCCGACCAGGTCGGAGGCCTTACGTATGCGTGAATCGTCCATGATCCGTCCAGTATACGAGGGTGTCCGCCTCGGCGTAATCCCCGTAGGGCTCGCCGGGCAGGAAGGTGAAGAAGGCCTGTTCGCGCGGCGGCAGGTTTTCCATCAGGCGCCGGCGCTTGTCCGGATCCAGCTCCAGGAGCACGTCGTCCAGGAGCAGGATGGGCTTCCGGCCGGTCATGCGCGCGCAGTGT
>JAKLIU010000405.1 GCA_022709445.1 Spirochaetota bacterium
AACATCCTGGAGATCATAGGCGGGATCAACCCCGTCGCCGCGTCCGGAGCGGTCCTGGTCCTGATCGGGCTCTGGGGCGTGCTGGCCCGGCCAAACCTATTCAAGATCGCCGTCGCCTTCTCCGTGATGGAGACGGGCGTCAACCTGGTCATCCTGTCCGTGGGCTACATACGCGGCAGGACGGCCCCCATCCTGGACTCGGCGGCGGAAGCCGGCACGGCCGCGGCCCGCATGACCGACCCGGTGCCCCAGGCACTGGTGCTGACGGCCATCGTCATCGGCCTGGCGGTCACCGCGCTCATGCTCAGCTACGCGGTCCGGCTCAGGGCCGGCGGCGGCGGATCGTCCATGGAAGCATACGGAGACGAACAATGGTAAACCCGCTCCATCTCTTCGCCCTCTCGCTGGCCGGGGCCTTCCTCCTGCCGCTGATCGACAAGCTGGGCCGCCGGGTTTCCCTGGTCCTGGTCTACGCTATCATCGCGGCCTGGGGAGCCGCCGCGGTTTCCTGGCTCTGGGCCCTGTTCCCCGGCGGATGGGCCGCCCAGGAATTCGGCACCGCCGGATTCGGCGCTCCCCTGGCCATCGTGCTGCGCGTGGGTCCTGCCGAGGCCGCCGGCGTGCTGGCCGTCGCCTTCGTCGGGCTCTTCTCCGCCATGTCCATGCACCGAACGCTCTCCGATTCGCCCCTGGGCGGCGCCATGTCGCTCCTCATGATGCTCATGGGCCTGTCGGGCATCGTGCTGACCCGCGACCTCTTCAACCTGTTCGTGTTCCTGGAGATTGCCTCCATAGCCACCTACGGCATCATAGGCTTCGACGACCGCAGGCCGGCGCTGCGGGGCGGCTTCAAGTACATGATAACCGGCGGCATCGCCAGCTCCCTGTACCTGATCGGCGTGATCTACATCTACCGCTTCGCCGACCACCTGAACCTGGACCTGGCGGCCGCGTCTCCGGCCATCGCCGGGACCGCGGGCACCGTTGCCGTGTTCTTCCTGCTGTCGGCCCTGCTGGTGGAGCTCAAACCCTTCCCGGCAAACGGCTGGGCCATCGACGTGTACGAGACGGCCAATCCCGGGGTCTCGGCTATCCTGTCCGGCGCGTCAGCCACCGCGATGCTCCTGGCCCTGTGGAAGATCATGCCCCTCCTGGGACCCGCCCACCTGTCCATCGTGGCGGGCAGCGGCCTGGCCACTTTCCTGGCGGGCAACCTGGTCGGCGCCAGGCAGAAAGCTCCCCGGCGCATGCTCGGCTACTCGTCGGTGGCACAGATAGGCCTGGTGATGGCCGTGATCGCCCTCGCCAGGCTCCTGGGCCTGGGCGACGAAAACTTCAGCATCCTGGTGGCCGGCGGACTGCTCCTGAACCACCTGCTGGCCAAGACCGGGCTCTTCCTGGTGTCCGGAGCCATGGGCGAGGGCAAGCCGGGCGGCAAGCTGGCTCCGGCCGGTCTGGCGCTTGCAGGCATCCTGGCGGTCGCGCTGGTCGGGCTCCCGCCTTTCCCGGGTTTCTGGGCCAAGTGGAAGCTGGTGAATGCCCTGGTGGAAGGCCGCCAATGGTGGCTGATCGCCCTGATCCTGGGCGGCAGCCTGATCGAGGCGTTCTACGTGCTCCGCTGGCTGGGTTCCCTGGCCAAGGGAGCCGCAGCCGAGGCCGCCGTCAAGCTGGGCGCCCGCGCAGTCGGTCCGGCGGCCATGGCGATAGCCCTGGCGGGAACCGGCTTCCTGCTCGGATGGAACCTGGGCCTGCGCGACCCCTTCCTCTGGTCGCCCTTCGCCGTCATGATCCTGTTCTTCCTGCTCGACCGCGCGCCCGGCTGGTTCAAGGCCCTGCTGTCCGTCCTGGCGTCGATCCAGCCCGAAGCGCCCGGGTACGGGCCCGTCTACCTTCTTCAGCGGCTTGGTCAGCGGGGCAGGCTGACCGCCGACGAGATCCAGGCGGCCCGCCGATGCGTCCAGGACTGCG
>JAKLIU010000406.1 GCA_022709445.1 Spirochaetota bacterium
CCGGCAGCGCGATCATCCAGGTGAGCCAGGCCGAGACCGCCAACTTCTACGCGGCCTCCACCATCCCGGTCAACGTGCCCATACTCAGCGTGCCTCCCGTCGTGAACACCCTCCCGGCCAGCGCCATCACGGCCACTGACGCGATGCTCAACAGCGACGTCAGCTACACGGGCGGCGACCCGACCGTGACCGTCTACTTCTGGTACGGCACCAGCCCGAATCCGGTCAGCACGGGCGTGCAGACGACGGCCACCCCGGGCTTCCCCGGCGGGGCCTTCGCCTTCAACGTGACGGGACTCACCAGCATCACCACGTACTACTTCGTGGCCGTGACGGTCAACGGCACGGGTGCGCCGGTGTACGGCGCGGAGCTGAGCTTCATGACGCCCTAGCGGCGCGCCGCCAGGACGACGAAGGGCCGCCCGGCATGCCGGGCGGCCCTCTTTCATCCGGTCGCCGGGAATCAGCTCCCCGAGCCCATCCCGAAGATCATGCCTGACAGGTAGGGCACCAGCCAGACCAGCCACACGAACAGGCTGAACTTGTGGAAGCTCCGCATCGCCTTCTCGTGCCTGCCCGCCAGCACAGCCGTCGCCCAGACCGCGTGCACCAGCATGAGGAGGATGGCCAGGAGCCCGGTGATGCCGTGGAAGTCCAGCTGGAACGGCCCGCCGGCCATGCGGCCCATCGCGGCGGTCCCCACGGTGTCGCAGACCAGGCCGGCCCAGAAGAACGCGAGCCACAGGGGCGACAGGGTCCCCTTGATCCGTTCTCCCCAGACCCCGATGGAGTAGAAGACCAGGGCTCCCGTTATGAAAATCGTGGCGGCAAGCAGCATGTCAGGTTCCTTTCTTCGCGGCCACGCGGCCGCGCGTTCCGTCGTCGTCGTCATCCCCGGCGGGCCGGGTTCCTGCTCCCGTGCCCCGGCCCAGGGTGTCCAGCACCGTCTCGAGGGAGGCGCAGAGCAGGCTGAGGCTCTCCGCGTCCAGCCCCTGGAAGGCCGAGGCGAAGCACTCGTCCATGGCCCGCCGGATGCGGGCCAATTCCGCGCCGGCGTTTTCGGCGAAGACGACGCGCACCTCCCGCCGGTCATCCCCTCCCCGCTGCCGGGTCACCAGGCCGGCCGCTTCCAGCCGGTCCACCACGCCCACCGCGGTGGACTTGCCCACGGCCAGTTCCCTGGCCAGCTGGCCCACGGTCAGCCCGCCGGCATGCGCCAGGGCCTTGACCGCCATGATCTGGGGCAGGGTCAGCCCCGTTCCCGCCACGCTCGACGCGATCCGCTCGTTCATGGCGGCGTTTATCTCGCGCAGGAGCCGGGCGACCCTGAAACCGTCCCCGGCCCTCGACGGGTCGTTTTTGGTTTGCTTGCGTATCGTTTGCATGCGTACTATATATCCGGCGGACGCGATCCTGTCAAGCGCCCGCGGCGGGCGCGGCGGGGCTCAGGACGGGCAGGCTCCCGAGAGGGCCTTGCGGATGGCGTTCATGAGCTGTTCCTGGGTGTAGGGCTTGGCGAGCGAGCAGGCTATGCCGAAGTGGCCGGTGAAGTTCTGTATGGAATCCGCGTCCGTGGAGATGCGGCCGGACATGAGGATGATGGGCACGTCCGGCTTGCGCTGGTTCACCTCGAGGGCGAGCTCCAGCCCGTTCTTGCCGGGCAGGACCACGTCGATGATCACCACGGCGGGATTCTCGCTGGCGAGCAGGGCGATGCCGTCCTCGGCCCCGGCGGCGCTCACCGCGCGGTAGCCGGCGCGCTCGAGCATGAGGGTGGTGACTTCGCGTATGCTCCACTCGTCGTCGATGACCAGGATCGTTTGCATCGTGTCTTCCTCGGGCGCGGCGGTAATGCCCCGCGCCATGCACCCTACTATAGCCTCATCGGCGAGCTCGGCGCAAGCGCGAAACCCGCCGTTCTTGACTGCGCCCCGGAGGGCAGGTATCATTCCAGCTC
>JAKLIU010000407.1 GCA_022709445.1 Spirochaetota bacterium
AGCGCGGGCTGAAACACGCGCCCAAGTTCCGCCGCGTCGGCGTGCGCGTGCACCAGGGTCTGCATGGGCACCGGCGCCTCGATCAGCGTGTAGCCCGAGCTCGTCATCTCGTCCAGGCGCGCGCCCAGGGCGGCGGCATGCCCGAGGAGGGCCGGGCCGGCATCCATGGCCGAGAGTATCTCGGCAAGCTCGGCGTAGGCGCGCAGCTCCCGGGCCAGCGCCCAGGCTCCTGTGCCGTCCGCGGCGCGGCGTTCCATCCGCCGGTCAAAGTCGTCGGACAGGCCGGCCGAGGCCAGGAACGAAGCGGCGGCCGCGGGGCTCATCGCCGACAGCCTCCTGCCCAGCGAGCGTTCCAGCCCGGCCAGGGCGGTCCCGATGGGGGCCAGCTGTTCCGGGTCTATGCGGCCGGAGAGCCGGTAGAGGCACGGCAGCACGGTACGTCGCAGGAAATCCAGGAGGGCGGGGCTGGTGAACGTGAACGATGCCCAGGCGCCCGCCCAGGCCCGGAGCTGGGCTTCCTGCTCGTTCATGCGCGCGCCGGATAGGCGGCAGAGCGGTCGGCCCACGTACTTGCAGAGCGCCACGTCGGACAGGACCTGGCTGGTGCCCAGGCGCTCGCCGTCCCAGGGCGGCCCGGCCCTCAGCCCGATGAGCAGCTCCGCGATGGCGCCCAGCACCCAGACGTGCCGCGACCGCCAGAGCCGCCAGTCGGCGTCCGCTCCCATCCGGGGCAGGATCACGTGCGTGGCGAAGGCCGCCGGGGAGATCCCTGCGCGGGCCAGCCGGGTCAGGACCCATACCAGTCCCCGGTCCGCTCCCGGGGGCGCGCCGTGGCCGTACATGGTATCCCTGAGCGGGGCCAGGGCGGCGATCGGATCAAGCCAGTGCGGCGCGCCCCGGGCGTACACCGCCACCAGGAGGGGCCAGGCGCCTGAGCGCTGCGACGCGTGCCGCCTGCCGTCCAGCTCGGCCGCCCCGATCAGGGCTATCCGGTGCCGGAACGGCTGCCTGGTTCCCGCGCGCTCCAGCACGCGTATGCGCGACCGGAGCCGGTCGGAGACCTCCAGCGCGTCGGCGTTGGCGTCGGGAGGCTGGGGCGGGTCGCTGCGGTGCTCCGCTGAGGCCAGCTCGTCGTCGGGCTCGGGCTCCGTCGCGCCCGGGCGTTGGTCTGCCATGCCGCCATCCTACCGGGGGTGCCGGGCTTCGGTCAAACGCCGCGGGCCGCTCAGCGCCGCAGCAGGAAGGCCGAGAAGCGGGAAGCCCCGCCCCGGGCGAAGTACCGGCCCTCCAGCTCGTGGGCGGGGACGGGACGGCCGAAGAGGTAGCCCTGGGCAAAGTCGCAGTCCATGGATCGCAGGAGATAGTACTGTTCCGCGGTCTCCACGCCCTCGGCGACCACCGTCAGGTTCATGCGGTGCGCCAGACCCACGATGCCCCCGACGATCTCCCGGGCCGTCTCCGAGTCCTCCATCCCGCGCACGAACTCCTTGTCGATCTTGAGCGTGTCCACGGGCAGGTTCTTGAGGTAGGAGAACGACGAGTAGCCGGTCCCGAAATCGTCCACGGATATCCCCACGCCCAGGGCCTTGAGCGCCCCCAGCGCGTAGGCCGCATCGTCCAGGCGCTCCAGGAGCACGCTCTCCGTTATCTCCACCACCAGCCTGCCCGGCGCCAGCCCGGACCGGGCCAGGGCCTCGGCCATCATGCCGGGGAAACCGGGATGCTCCAGCTGTATGGGCGACACGTTGACGGCCACCCTGAGCGACGGCGTGCCCCCGCGGTTCCAGCGGTCTCCCTGGGCGCAGGCGGAGCGCAGCACCAAGGCTCCCAGGCTGACGATCAGGCCGGTCTCCTCGGCAAGCGGTATGAAGCTGTCCGGGCCGAGCTCCCCGCGCGAGGGGTGCCTCCACCGCACCAGGGCCTCCACGCTCTCCACCGTGCCGTCGGCC
>JAKLIU010000408.1 GCA_022709445.1 Spirochaetota bacterium
GGGACAACTGCAGGGGCTGCAGCATGTGCGTGGCCGCCTGCCCCGGGCTGGCCGTGTCCCTGGTCAGGCGCGTGGACGCGGACTCCGCGGAAGTGCAGCTGCCCTTCGAGTACGACGCCTCGGGCTGGGAAATCGGGAAGACGCTCCAGCTGCTGGACCAGGACGGGGCTTCCCTGGGAACGGGGACGCTGGTCAAGAAACTGTTCAACAGGAAGTACCGCACCTGGGTGCTGACCCTGCGCGCGGACGCGGGCATCGCGGCCCGGGTGATAGGCATCGCGGTGCAGGATCCGTCGGTCACGCGCCCCCTGCCGCAGGCCCGCTTCGAGTACCTGCCCGATGACGCCGTGGTCTGCCGCTGCGAGCGCGTGACCGTGGGCGAGATCGTGTCCTTCATCAGGGACAACGAGGTGCGCGACGTCAACCAGCTCAAGAGCATACGCGTGGGCATGGGAGCCTGCGGGAGCAAGACCTGCTCGGTGCTGCTGCCCCAGCTGTTCCGCAAGGCGGGCGTCGACCCGTCGACCGTCACCTCCGGCACGCAGCGCCCGCTGATGCTGGAAGTCCCCATGGGCGATATCGTGAACGAGGTGCAGGCATGAAGACCGCGGACGTGCTCATCCTGGGGGCCGGCTCCGTAGGCGTGCCCCTGGCCCTGTACTGCGCCGAACGGGGCCTGTCGGTCACGGTGCTGGAGAAGGAAGCCTCCTGGGGCCGCGGCCAGAACCGCGCGGCCATAGGCGGCATTCGGGCCACGCACTCCGACCCGGCCAAGATCAAGATCAGCCAGGAATCCATACGCATCGTGCGCTCCCTGCAGGAGGAGCGCGGCATCGACCTGGAATGGAAGGCCGGCGGCTACCTGTTCGTGGCCTACGACGCCGTCCGCGAGAAGGCCTTCCGCGAGCTCCTGGCCATCCAGAAGGCGGCCGGGCTGGACATAGACTGGATAGGCCCGGATCGCGTGCGAGAGCTGGCCCCCGGGATCAGGTCCGAGGGCCTGCTCGGCGGCACCTACAGCCCGGGGGACGGCTTCGCGTCGCCCCTGATGGTGAACACGGCCTTCCACCGCCTGGCCATGCAGGCGGGCGCGGAGTTCCGTTTCGGGGAGACCGTGCTGTCCATGAAAACGGACGGCGGGAAAATAATATCGGTGAAGACCGACAAGGGCGAGTACTCGGCCGGCACCGTGGTGAACGCCGCGGGCGCCGACGCCGCGGAGCTGGCCAGCATGGTGGACCTGGAGATACCGGTGCACCCCGACTGCCACGAGGCCGGCGTCACCGAGCCGGTGGCCCGTTTCATGACGCCCATGCTGGTGGACATACGCCCCGACCACGAGTCGGGCAACTACTACTTCTACCAGGCCGAGACCGGGCAGGTGGTGTTCTGCATCACGCCCAAGCCCCAGGTCTGGGGCAAGGACACGGACGCCACCTCCGGCTTCCTGCCCCTGGTGCTGCGCCGCATGATCGACCTCTACCCCCGGCTGCGCAACCTCAAGGTGCGCCGCACCTGGCGCGGCATGTACCCCATGACCCCGGACGGCCTGCCCATAGTCGGCCGGCCGCGCGAACTGTCCAACCTCATGCTGGCCGTGGGCATGTGCGGCCAGGGTTTCATGCTGGGGCCGGGCCTGGGCAAGATCCTGTCGGCGACCATAGCCGACGGCAAGCCTGCCCCCGCGGACGCCCACGTGTTCGAGGAGCTGACCCTGTACCGCAAGTTCGAGGGGATGGAACTGCTCAAGTAGCGCATACCGGGAATACTGCCACGGAGACACGGAGAGCACGGTGCGCTCCGAGCGTGCGCAGGAGCGCACCGTGCCTCCGTGGTTCAACTTCCCTGGACCTGCGGCATGGGTCCCGGATATTTGGTAATCCGCCGGATCGGGTATAGACTAGGGAGGTCGCGGAGGAGCGCGCGCACGGCGCGACGCAAACCGCG
>JAKLIU010000409.1 GCA_022709445.1 Spirochaetota bacterium
CTCGCACTCGCCCTCGATGATGGCGTCGAAGGCGTGGGCCTTGAACACGGGCATGCCCTGCACGGCCTCCGGCCCGCAGGCGGCGAACCAGGTGGCCGGCATCATGGAGCGCAGTTTCCTGGCCAGCCAGATGGAGCGGTCCAGGTTCCAAGGGAACAGCACGAAGACCGCGAGCGTGGCCCCGGTGCCCATGGCGGCCGCCGCCACGGCCGCGTCCCCCCCGTGGTCGGCCACCGCGTCGTCCAGTATCACGCAATCGTCGCGCAGGAGCAGTCCCAGCGACGTGGCCAGGGCTACGAGCCTGCCGGGTATGAGGGGCACGTTGGCCGAGGCGGCCTCCGGGGAGGTTTCCTGCCGGGGCAGCTGTATAAACAGGATCTTCATGTCGATGGTGTGCCTCGCGCCGGGGCAGCCGGCGGGGAGAGCATAGCCTGAAATCGCCCGCTGGTAAAGTTGCGCTCAGGACGCGGGTTCGCCCACGACGCGGTCCCAGGAGGCCGAACGGGGGAAGCCGGGGAAGCGCAGGTTCCAGTCGCCGGGGAGGTCGGGCGCCTCGAGGGCGGAGGCCAGCAGGGAGAGGTACTCCGGCCGGGGTATTTCCCGCCCGCCGAGCGACTCCACGTGGTCGGTATGCACCTGGCTGTCGATCAGGGTGAAGCCCTCGTCCGCCAGGCGCCAGGCCAGCGGGATGAAGGCCGCCTTGGACGCGTCGTCCTCCCGGCTGAACATGGACTCGCCGAAAAACATGGACCCCAGGGAGACTCCGTACAGGCCGCCGGCCAGCGAGTCGTCCAGCCAGGCCTCCACGGAGTGCGCGTAGCCCAGGCGGTGCAGTTCCGTGTAGGCCTCCTCCATGCTGTCCTGGATCCAGGTGCCGTGCTGCCGCGGCCGCCGGGCCTGCTTGCACGCGCGTATCACCGACGGGAAATCCCGGTCCAGGGTCAGGCGGAAGCGCCGCTTCCTCAGGAGCTTGCGCATGGTCTGGGAGAGGTGGACCTCCGCCGGCGGGAGCACGAAGCGCGGGTCGGGGGACCACCACAGTATGGGCTCACCGCGGCTGAACCAGGGGAAGATCCCCTGGCGGTAGGCAGAGAGCAGCATGCCGGGCGACAGGTTGCCGCCTGAGCAGAGCACTCCCCGGGGGGAGGCGCTTTCCGGCGGGGGGAAGTCGAAGCGGGTGTCGGGCCCGAGCCAGGGGAAGCCGCCGCCGGGCCGTCCGGTCCCGCGGCCCCCGATGCCCATCAGCCCCGCCTGCCCGCGGTCTGGCCGCGCCGCTCGCCGGAGAGCAGCCTGGCCAGCCAGCCGCCGGACACCGAGCGGTCCACCAGGGCCTGGAAGGGATCCTGGGCCTTGAGCGCCAGCGGGGCCAGGAGGAGGCCGGCGGCCAGTCCGCCCAGGATGTCAACCGCGTAGTGGGCGTAGAGGTAGACCGTGGCGGCGGCGACGAGCGTGGAGAAGGGAACGTACAGGTAGAGGAGCCGCCGGTCCACGCGGGCCGCGAACAGGGTGAACATGACCATCTCGGACACGTGGGACGAGGGGAAGGCCGCGCCGGAAAGCGTCGCGTTGGCGAACAGGCCCTGGAAGAACTGCGTGAAGAAGCCCCCGTCAAAGTGCCCGTACCAGAGCTCGCGCAGGTCGTCGAACCAGCACTTGGGGCCCTGGACCCGGAAGAAGACGTAGAAGAGGTCCCAGAACCCGGAGAAGAGCGCGAAGGCGAAGAGCTGCCGCTCGGCCTCCTCGCGGCGCCCGGTGAACCAGGGTATCCAGGGCGTGACTGCCAGGAAGACGTAGTAGGAGAAGTAGGAGAAGAACATCAGCTCGTTGATCCAGGCGTGCTGCCAGAGGCTGGAGCTGAAGACCCGCGCGGGCTGGAAGCCGAAGGCGGCCTGGTCGATGCCCGCGAAGAAGGGATCGTGGGAGAAGCCGCCGAAGACCATGGTGGA
>JAKLIU010000041.1 GCA_022709445.1 Spirochaetota bacterium
CTGGAGACGAACTGGGCGATGAAGTAGGTTCCCAGGAAGAGGCAGATCATCGCCATGATCACGTAGAGCCTCATGTTGATCAGGTTCTGCACGCTGAGGACGAAGTCCGCTCGGGCCGGGTTGGCCAGGAAGAAGCCGGGCAGGAAGGACTCGGAACCGGTGTAGTAGGCGCGCAGCGCGATGACCGCGCTCCCGTCCTCCAGGAAGTTCGCGGGAATCAGGAAGGCGGAGTTCTGCTGGGGCCGCGAGTAGTAGCCCGGGGGCATGGCCCCGCGCGTCCCGACCATGACGCCGTCCACGTAGATCTCGAAGGCGCAGGTGGCCTTGCCCGTCTCGAACCATACCTGGCCGCCAGCGAGGCCCTGGCCGGGAACCACCGTGGCCCTGAGCCAGAAATACTGGCCGCCCTTCTCGAGCGGTATCCGGCCGGGGACTTCGGCCTCCTGCCAGGACGAGTCGTCCAGGGACGGGTCCGCCCAGGCTGGATCATCCCCGATCGAGTAGCGCCAGGGGCCTGCCGGCTCCGACACCCGATCGAGGCTGAAGGCGGGGGCGGAGAGGAGGAGAAAGGCAAGGGCGGCGAGGGTCGAACGGACGGTCATGGAGGCTCCCGCGGGTCGGTCTGCCGGACACTATAACCCGATTGGGGGATTCGATCAACGAAACGCCGCCCCGGGAGGGATCAGTCGGCGAAGATGTGCACGTACTCGTGCAGGAGTTCCTCCGCGCCGGTCTTGCAGCCGCCGCAGACGGTGCCGATCTTGGTGCGTTCCTGCAGGCCCTCCCAGTCGCGGGCGCCGGCCTTCACCGCGTCCTCGATGTCGCGGTCGGTGATGTTGAGGCAGGTGCAGATCACGCGGGCGCCCTCGTTGCGGAACAGCCCCGCGCGGCCCGTCTTGGCCAGGTGGTCGTCGATAGCGGCCCGCAGGGCCTTGTCGCCCAGCACGGAGCAGTGGATCTTGTTGTCCGGGAGCCCCCCGAGTCGCCTGGCGATGTCGTCCGGCTTGATGTTGTAGGCGTCCTTGATGCCCATGCCCTTGACCACCTCCGACAGCATGGAGGTGCTGGCGATGGCGCTGGCGCAGCCGTAGGTCTTCCAGCGGACGTCGACGATCACGTCATCCGCTATCTTGAGCATGAACAGCATCTGGTCGCCGCACTTGACGTTGCCGGTCAGGCCCTCGGCGTCGGCCTTGAATCCCTCGTCGGGATTGAAGACGTTCTTGGGGTTCATGAAGTGGTCCTTGACCACGTCCGAGTAGAGCCATGCGAACGCGTCGCTCATCGTATCCTCCGATTCCTGTTGCTGGTGGACGGCGGCCGTTCAGGCCTGCACGGTGCTCATGGACCTGAGCCGGGCTATGGCCGGGGGCAGGACGGAGAGCACGTAGTCCACGTCCTCGTCCGTGCTGTCCCTGCCCAGGCTGAAACGTATGGAGCCGTGGGCCAGTTCCGGCCCCACGCCGGTGGCCATCAGCACGTGGCTGGGCTCAAGGCTGCCGGAGGCGCAGGCCGACCCGGTGGACACCCGGATGCCCGACAGATCCAGATGCAGGAGTATCGCCTCGCCCTCCGCGCCCGGGAAGGACACGTTCAGGGTGTTGGGCAGCACCTCCACCGGGTGCCCGTTGACCCTGACCTTGGGTATGGCCGCCAGGATCCCGTCCCTGAGGCGGGCGCGCAGGCGGCCGACATGGGAGGCGTAGGAGGCCAGTTCCTCGCGCGCGAGCGAGGCGGCCGTGCCGAATCCCAGGATGCCCAGGTTGTTGTAGGTGCCGGCGCGATGCCCGTGCTCCTGGTGGCCGCCGCGGATCAGGGGCTCGAACGGGGCGCCCTTGCGGAAGTACAGCGCGCCCACGCCCTTGGGACCGTAGATCTTGTGGCAGCTCAGGGTAAGGTAGTCCGCTCCCCACTCTTCCACGTCGACCGGCACTTTGCCGACGGCCTGCGTGGCATCCGTATGGAAGTACGCCCCCGCGGCCTTGGCGATTGCGCCGATGGACCGCATGTCCTGGATGGTGCCGATCTCGTTGTTGGCCGCCATGACGGACACCAGGAGCGTGTCCGGCCCGACCGCCGCCCGGAGCCCGTCCAGGTCGATCTTGCCGTCTCCGTCCACCGGCAGGAAGGTGACCGGGAAGCCCTCGTCCCTGAGCCACGCGGCGGCGTTGAGCACGCAGGGATGCTCGATGGAGCTGGTGACGATGCCGCGCCGCCCGCCCCTGCGCCCGAGGTGGAACATGGTTGCGAACACGGTGTTGTTGGACTCGGAGCCCCCGGAGGTGAACACGATGCGCTCGGGGTCCGCCGCGGCGCCGACCAGCGCGACGACCTGCGCCCGGGCCCGCTCCACCCTGGCCATCGCCCGCCGCCCGGCCTCGTGCATGCTCGAGGCGTTCGCGTAGACCGACAGATCTTCCTTCATGCCCTCGGCGACCGCGGGATGGAGGGGCGTGGTGGCGTTGTAGTCCATGTACACGTTCTTCATTGCTTCATCCTTCCGCGATGTCCTTGAGCGTGCGGCTGCCCAGGTAGGCGTCGATCGCGTCCTTGAGGCCTATCCAGAATTTGCGCGGGAGGCAGGCGCCGCCCTGGGCGCAGGCCCCGGCCGTCTCCACGCACTGCACCGGCTTGACCGAGCCGTCCATGGCCTCGACGATGCTGAGCATGGTCACGGACTCCGGGGCGGCCGTGATCCGGTAACCGCCGTTCTTGCCTCGTTCGCCCCCGACCAGGCCGACGGTCTTGAGCTGGGTGAGTATGCCTTCAAGGAATTTGAGCGGTATGCCTTCAGCCGAGGAAATTTCCGACGCGGTGGCGCTTCTGCCCTCGAGCCTGGCCAGGTGGGCCATGGCCCTGATCGCGTACTGGGTTTTGGCGGATACGGAAAACATGGTTCCCCTTATTCCTATCGACTTGATAGGAATATACAGGGGCGCCCCTTCTTCGTCAAGCGGGCGGCCGCCCCGCCCGGTTCCCGCCTCCGGCCGGTACCGCTGGACGCTTCGCTCGCCGCAGGAAAGCCCCGGCCACCACCACCACGGCGGTGACCGCGAACGGCGCGGCGGCGATCAGGTCGGCCGGCAGGGAGTGCAGGGCCTGGGCAGCGTTGGCCAGGGCCAGGAGCAGGGCGAAGGCGAGCGAGGCCAGCAGCGTGCCCCCCAGCCGCTTGGCTCCCAGGTACACGGCCACCAGGGCGATCCAGCCCCTGCCCGCGCTCAGGTTGGGCACCCACGCACCGATGGCGGCGGCCAGTGCGGCTCCGGACGCTCCGCAGGCCAGTCCGGACAACAGGTATGCCTGGCCGCGTATCCGCCCGGGGCGGACGCCGGCCAGCTCCAGGGACTCGGGGTTCATGCCCGCCGCCCTGGCCCGCAGGCCGAAGGGAGTCCATGCCAGGACCGCGGCGGCCAGGAAGGCGACGGACAGGGCGAGCCAGTCGGACAGGCGCTGCAAGCCGAACAGGGGACCGAGCACGGGCAGGCCCGGCAGGAGCCGGGGCAGGCGCGCCGAGGCGAGGGATGGATCGGCCACCACGCCCTTGGTTCCGAACAGGAGCTGCGACAGGAGCGAGGCGAGGCCCGGAACGAGGAGGTTGACCGACAGCCCGACGACGAAGGCATCGGCCCTGGCCTTTCGGGCGTACAGGTCCTGCAGCCAGGCGATGGCTGCGGGCACCGCCAGCGCGGCGACGAAGCCCGCCTCCGGCCCCCAGGCCGAACCGACGGCCACGTAGGAGAAGCCGCCGGCCATGATCAGGCCCTCGAGCGCTATGTTGAGGACGCCCACGTACTCGGTCGCCAGTCCGCCAAGCGCCGCGGCAAGGATGGGGACGAGACCGGGGAACAGCTGTGAGAGCACCGAGGCGAACTGGCTCATGGCCGCCCTCCCCGCATGATCCCGCCGAGCCGGCGAAGCAGGGGCCTGGCCGTGGCGGCCATGATCACCAGGGCCTTTACGATCATCGCGGCGTCCGGCGGCAGGTCGGAGATGATGGCGGCCTGCCTGGCTCCCAGATCCAGCCAGGCGAAGAGGAGGGCCGCGAAGGGGACGGCCAGGGGTTCGTTGCCGGCTATCAGGGTCACGCCTATGGCGCTCCACCCCAGGCCGCCGCTCATGCCGCGCACGGCAGTGCCGTTGCTGCCCAGGGCCAGGAAGGCTCCCGCCAGCCCGTGTGCCGCCCCGCCCGCCACGATGGGGAGCCAGGACAGGGTCCCGACCGGGAAGCCTTGGAGCCGGGCGAACAGGGGATTGCGGCCGTAGAGGGAGAGCATCGTTCCCTCCCGGGTCCGGGACATGAAGAACCAGAGGCCGACAGCCAGGGCGAGCGCGACGAGGGGAGCCGGGGTGAGCGTCGACGGGCTCATGATGCGCGGGAGCAGGGACGGGGCGGGAATGGCGGGCATGGCCACCAGGTTGTTGCCCGTGTCCCGGAACGGACCGCCGATGGCCCAGTCCACCGTGTAGAGCGCCACTTGGGACACCAGGAAGCTGGTCAGGAGCACGTCGGCGTCGGCCCAGCGCTTGCCGGCAGCCGCCGGAGCCGCGACCAGGGCTCCGCCGGCCATCCCGGCCAGGACCGCCGCAAGGAAACCCGCGGGACCGGGAACGACGGCCGCGCCGGCCGCCGCGGCCATGAACGCGCCCGCGTAGAGCTGCCCCTCGCCGCCCAGGCTGAAATGCCCGGCCTTGAAGGCGAGCAGGGCGCCCAGGGCGCATATGGCCAGTGGCGCGGCCGCTTCCAGCATGGAGGGGACGGCGTTCCTGGCCCTGAACGGCGACAGGAAGAATCCAGCCAGGGTCGAGCCGGGATCCGAGGATGCCAGGAAGGCGAGTACGGCGACGAGCAGCGCCGAGAGCCCGGCCGACAGGCCCAGGCGCCGGAGCGCCTCCACGTTTCGGGACGGCGGTACCGGCGCCAGGGGCTCCAGGTCGCCCGTTTCGCGCTTCACGCAAAGGCCCCGGTCAGTAGCGAGGACAGCCGGCCTTCCTGAAGGCCTTCAGGCGGTATGGGCGACAGCCGGCCCCGGTACAATATGAAGGAACGGTCAGCGAGTTCGGCGAGGTCCAGCGGATCCTGGCTCAGGAGGAGCACGGCGCTCCCCTGTTCCCGGAGCTCCAGGAGCCGCCGGAACACGGACGCGCGGGCGGCCGGATCCAGGCCCTGGGCCGGGTTGGCCGCGATCACCAAGCCGGGCCGCCCGTCCAGTTCCCGGGCGGCCACCAGGCGCTGCCGGTTGCCTCCCGAGAGGGCGTCGGCCGGGCGGGAGAGGTCCCCGCGTATGCCGAATGCGGCTGCCAGGCCGGCTGCGTCCTCCCTCGGCCGCTTCCGGCCCGCGTACGCGCGCGGCGAGTACCCCCGCAGGCGGGAAGCCAGGAGGTTGTCCCTGGCGGGGGACCGGGCCGACAGGCCCCTGCCCTCGCGGTCTGTCGGCAGGTAGGCGACCTCGCGTCGTGCCGCCGCGTCCCGCCCGTCGCCGTGCAGTTCCCGGCCGCGCAGGAAGAGCTGCCTGGCTCCGGGAACGGTCACCCCGGCGGCCAGGTCCTCCAGCTCGTCCAGGGAGTTGCCCTCGAGGGCGGCGACGCCGACGATCTCCCCGGAGCGCACCGTCAGGTCCAGGCCCGCCCCTCCCGCGGTCATGGCGCCGCGGAACTCGAGCACGGGTTCGGCCGCCGAGCCGCGCGAGCCCCCCTCGGAGGCGCAGGCGCCGGTGGGTATGATCAGCTCGGCCAGCGAGCATTCGTCCAGCTGCCGCGCCCCCACCGTGGCCAGGGTCCGGCCGTCCCGGAGCACCGTGACGCGGTCAGCCAGTTCCAGGATCTCGCGGGCACGGTGTGAAATGTAGACTATCCCGGTGCCGGCGTCCTTGAGGCGGCGGATCAGGGCGAACAGGCGGGAGGATTCTTCCTCAGACAGGATGCTGGTCGGTTCGTCGAGCACGAGCACCCTGGAACCCCTGGCGACAGCCCGCAGGATTTCGGCCTCCCGCCGACCGGAAGGGCCGAGGTCCGAGACGCGGGCGTCCGGCGGCACGGAGAAACCGAAGCGATCGGCCAGCATGGCAGCCTCGTAGACGGCGCGCCTGCCGTCGAAGAAGGCCAGGCCGCGGCGCGGTTCATGGCCGAGGGCCAGGTTCTCGGCGACGGTGAGCCCGGGCGCCAGCATGGAATGCTGGGGCACCAGCCCTATGCCCGAACGCTCTGCGTCGCGATGGCTGCGGAAGCGGACCGGGCGGCCGTCGACGGACAAGGTGCCCGCGTCCGGCTCGAGGAGCCCGCAGACCACCCTGGCGAGCGTCGATTTGCCGGCCCCGTTCTCCCCGACCAGGGCGTGGACCTCCCCCTTCTCCAGGAAGAAATCCGCGCCGGCCAGGGCCTGGGTGCCGGTGGACGGGAAGCGTTTGTGGATGCCGGAACACGCGAGCAGCTGCATCCCGTCCAAGATACGTTCAGAAGCCGGTCAAGGTAAAGTCCGGCTTGCCCTCGCGGAGATCCTGAATCGCGGTCTCGAAACGCAGCCTGAGCTCCGCGGGAAGGGCCGCGTAGGCGGGTCCGCCCGGATCGAAGCCGACGTAGCCATCGGCCGCGCCGACGATGTCCGCGGTGCCGAAGAGCCGCTTTCCTTCCAGCAGGGCCTTGACCCGCTCTTCCACCAGGCGGTCCTGGGCGAGCGTGGCGCAGCCCACCACGGTGTCGGGCCCCAGCTGGTAGCCGGCCCCGTCGAACCAGACCACGGACCGGTCCAGCTCCGTCGCGGCCGACACGACTCCCAGCCCGGCCCCCCCGGCGATGGGGAGTATCACCCTGGCGCCCGCGTCGAACACCGAGCGCGCGAGCTCCGCGGCCTTGTTGGCGTCGTACCAGTTGCCAATCTCCCGGTATTCGAGCCGGAAGCCCGGGTCCACCGCCTTGAGGCCCGCCTCGAAGCCGGGCTGTATCAGCCGGTCCAGGGTCGGGTAGCGCTGGGCCGCGACCAGGCCGGCCACCAGGGGTCCGCCGGGGTTGCGATCCATGGTCACCAGGGCGGCCAGGTAGCCCACCAGGTAGCCTTGCTCCGCCTGGTTGTACAGGACCGTGTGGATGGCCGGGTTCCCCTCGAGGTAGCCGTCGGCGATGAAGAAGCGCAGCTCGGGCCAGTCGGCGGCGATCTTGGCGCAGAGCTCGGGCAAAGCCGGGTTCGACGTGACCAGGAGGTCGAACTCGCCGGAGGCCGCGATGTCGCGGAGCTTGTCCAGCCAGGTGGACTGGTCGTAGCCGCCTTCTATCACCTTGAGGCGGGCGCCGGGTATCCCGGCCACGGCCTTTTCGGCGCCGGCGACCAGCATTTCGTAGATGGGGCTGCCCGAGGCCACCCCGGGCACGAATACGGCCACCGAGGCCAGGTCCCGGGCCGGGGTCCTGCCTTGGCAGGAAGCGAGGAGCGCGGCCACCGCGGCCAGCGCGACGAGCGTTCGTTTCATCGTGATCTCCTTGTGCGTGCGCGGCGTGCGTCGATCCGCGCTTTTCATGATGTCCGGGGCCGAGTATACTTGTCGGCGCGGACGCGCTCGAGAGTGGACAAGCTCACGGCGCCGCAAGCTTACGTCAAAGGTAAACTGCATGGCACCCGAGAGGACCTACAAGATCGGCGACCTCGCCCGGATGTTCGGCATCACCGCGCGGGCCATACGCTACTACGAGGAGCTGGGACTCCTGGAATCGGACGACCGCGAGGGAGCGGAGCACCGGCGCTACTCCGAGCGCAACGCCGTCCGGCTCAAGCGCATACAGCAGCTGAAGGATTACGGCCTGACCCTGGCGGAGGTCCACGAGCTCTTCGAGCTGGCGCGGCGGGACCGTACCGGCGAGTCGGTGCGCAGGAGCCTGGCGGACAAGTACCGGGCCCGGCTGGAGGACGCGTCGAGGCGCAAGGCGGCGCTGGAGGAATACATGGAAGACCTGTCCTGGCACATCGAGCAACTGGACAAGGTGAACGATTTCTTCGGATGCCCGGGGCCCGCGTGCTCGACCTGCAGGTGGTCGGAGCGCTGCGACGTGAGGCTCCTCCTGGCGGCGGGAGGCTGAAGCATGCTGTGCGGAATAGACCTGGGCACTTCGTCGGTCAAGGTGGCGATCGTGGACGAGCACGGCGCCCTGATGGGTTTCGGGAAGTCGGTGCTCGGGCACGGGCAGGGCGGGAACACGGAGGACCTGAGGGCCGAGCCGTCCGAATGGTCCCGGGCCGCCGCCGAGGCCTGCCGCCTTGCGACCTCCCAGGCCGCGGAGACGGACGCGTGGGCCGCCGGCCGCAGGGTGATGGCGGTGGCCGTGAGCGGCAACGGCCCCACCCTGGTCGCCGTGGACCGCGACGGCAGGCCGGTGGGCAGGGCCCTGTCGTGGCTGGACCGCTCATCGCCGGCGGAGGCGGATCGGGCCAGCGCCCTGGCTGGGCACCGCATCGACCCGTCGTCCTACCTGCCCAAGGCCCTCAGGCTCTTCGAGGAGGACCGCAAGGGTCCCGGGTCGATAGCCAGGTTCTTCTCCGGCCCCGAGTACCTGGCCCACACCCTGGGAGCCGCCCCGGCATCCTACCTGGCGGATCCCTACTACGAGCGCTACACCTGGCACCTGGAAGTGGCCGCCGCCCTGGGCATGGAAGCCTCGCTCTTCCCGCCGTACATGAAACCGGCCCAGGTGATGGGCGAGACCCGCGAGGACGAGGCGACCCTGTACAGCCTGCCGGCGGGCATACCCATCGTGTCGGCGTACCCGGATTTCCTGGCTGCCCTGGTGGGCTCCAACACCACCAGCCCGGGCCAGGCCTGCGATCGCACCGGCAGCTCCGAGGCGCTCAACCTATGCGCCACCAAGCCCTTCACCGACGAGCGCCTGTTCAGCTTGCCGCACGCCGTGGGGGGGCTCTGGAACGTGTCCGGCGGCCTGTCCACCAGCGGCAAGGCCCTGGAGTGGTACGCGTCCGCCGCCGGCTACACCGGCCAGCGGGCCGCGGAACTCTTCCCGGACTTCGCGGCCGCCGCCCCCGGCGCGGGCGGGGTCATGTTCCTGCCCTACCTGGCCGGCGAACGCGCGCCCCTGTGGGACCCCGCCCTCCGCGGCGCCTTCACCGGGCTGTCCCTCTCCACGGGAAGGCGAGAGATGACGAGGGCGGTGGTCGAGTCCTTCGCCTACGGCCTCAGGCTGGTCGCCAACCGCATGCGCGACGGCGGACTGGCCCCGCGCACCGTGCGCTGCTCGGGCGGGGCGGCCCACAACGACGCGCTCAACGCCCTCAAGGCCAACGTGCTGGCCATGCCGGTGGAGACCAACGCCATCCCCGACTGCGAGCCCGTGGGCGACGCCTGCGCCTGCGCCGTCGCCCTTGGGCTGCACCCTGACCTGGCCACCGCCTCCGCGGCCATGGCCAAACCCCGCAGGACCTTCCATCCGGACCCCGAACTGGTCAAGCGCTACGACGAAGGCTACCACCTCTGGCGCGAGGCGCTCGAGGCGGTCTCCGGCATGGGCAAGCACCGAGCATGACGGCGGATCGGCAGGAGTCAGCCGGGGACCGGTCCGGGCGGAACGGATGACGATGCTCGCGCCGGCCGCCAACCAGAGCCTGATCCTCTTCCTGCTCATGGCGGCCGGTTTCGCTGCGGGCAAGGCTGGGGTGCTCAAACAGGAGACCGTCCGTTCCCTCTCGCGCTTCCTCATGGACTTCACCCTGCCGGCCCTCATCCTGATGTCCATGCAGACCCCGTTCTCCCCGGAACTCAGGGACCGGGCCTTCCGGCTGCTGGGAGTGTCGGCGGCGGTGTACGGGCTCTCCTTCCCGCTGGCCTACGCTGCCACCGCGCTGTACCGCCGCGCCGACGGCCCGGAGCTCGGCGTGCACCGCTTCGCCATGTGCTTTTCCAACGTGGCCTTCATGGGATTCCCCGTGGCGGAAGCGGTCCTGGGCAGGGAGAGCCTCTTCATGGTCTCCATCTACAACATCCCGTTCCAGGTCCTCGCCTTCTCCGTGGGCGCGGTGATCGTGTCCGGCGGGGGCAGAGCCCGGCTCGAACGCGCCAAGCCCCTGCTTAACCCGGCCATCCTCGCCGCCCTCGCCGGCTTCTGCCTGTTCCTGTTCTCGGTGCGCATCCCCGACCCGCTGAGGTCCGCGCTGGAGCTGACCGGTTCCATGACGACGCCGCTGGCCATGGCGATCATCGGCGCCACGCTCGCGGGCACCGGGCTGGGCGGCATGCTGGGCAACCCGCGGCTCTGGGCCACCACGGCGTACAGGCTGGTCCTGCACCCGCTCATCGTCCTGGGCCTGGCCAGGCTCGCCGGCCTGGACGGGCTGGAGCTGGCCGTGCCCGTGCTGATCGCCTCCATGCCGGTGGCCGCGAACACCACCATCCTGGCAAACGTCTACGGCGGCGACGCGCCGACATCCGGGGCCCTGGTCTTCGTGAGCACCCTGCTCTCGCTGTTCTCCATTCCCGTGATAGCGAGGTTGATCGCATGAACCGTTCCGACGATCGCCAGCCCCACCCGCAGGATGTCCACCGCGCCGACCTCATGCGCGCGATGGAGACGTTCCCCGAGCGCATCGCCCGCTCCTACATGGAGCAGCAGCGCCTGATCGACGCGCTCTTCGACACGTCCAAGCAGCTGACCCTGCTCCTGAACGCGGAGGGCGGCATCATGCGCGCCAGCCGTTTCCTGTCATCCGCCCTGGGCTTCGACGAATCGGACATCCGCGGCGCCGACTGGGCCGAGACGGACAAGCGGCGCCTGGGCA
>JAKLIU010000410.1 GCA_022709445.1 Spirochaetota bacterium
GCGGCCTGGGCCGTGGGCGGCACGCCCTGGCCGGGGGCGCACTGGCGGAGCGGGGAATTGGGACACACGCTGGTGGAAGGCGACGGGCCGGTCTGCTCGTACTGCGGCCGCAGGGGCTGCCTGGAGTCGCTGGTGTCTGCGCGGGCCTTGGGCGAACGCCTGGACCGACGGGGCGCGCGGCTGGAGGAACTCTGCGGGCTGCTCGAGTCCGGCGACGGCGAGGCCTTCGCCGCGCTCGCCTCGCGCTTCGCGCGGGCGATCGGCAACGCCATAGAAGTGTGCGATCCCTCCAGCGTGACGCTCTACGGGGCCGCCTTCGGGACCGGCCGGCTGTTCGAGGAGATCGCATCCCGAGTGGAGTCCAACGAACGGCCCTGCGAAATCCGCCGTTCCGGGCTGGATCCGGGGCTTCCAGCCCTGGGAGGAGCCGCCCTGGCCATGGACCGGTTCTTCCTGGGACGCGGTACGTGACGGCACTGGCGGACCGGACGGGCCCGACCTATAGTTGAGCCTCGGGGCCGCGGTCCGGGACGCGGCCGCAGGTCAGGGGGTGCACATGGACGAAGGCGGGAAGCGGACGGTCATGCTGGTGGAGGACGAGGCCATCATCCGCATGGCGACCGCCGAGTCGGTCCGGCGCTTCGGCTACGAGGTGGTGCCGCTGTCCTCGGGCGAGCTGGCCGTCGCCAGGGCCGCCGAGGGCGGCATCGACCTGGTCCTGATGGACATAGACCTGGGCGCGGGCATGGCCGGCCCCGAGGCGGCGCGGCGCATCATGGAGCTCGGGCCCGTTCCCGTGGTGTTCCTCAGCTCGCACGCGGAACGCGAGATGGTGGAACGGGTGCGCGGCATCACGCGCTACGGCTACGTCATCAAGAACTCCGGCGACTTCGTCCTCCGCTCCTCCATCGAGATGGCCTTCGAGCTCTTCGGCGCCAACACCAGGCTGGAGGCGGAACTGGAGGAGCGCCGGCGGGCCGAGGCCTCGCTCGTGGAGAGCGAGCGGCGGTTCAGGAGCATTGTCCAGGCATCGCCGTTGGGCATGCACCTGTACCGCCTGGATCCGGGGCGCGGCCTGGTGTTCGAGGGCGCCAATCCCGCGGCCGACCTCATCCTGGGTACCGACAACGCCGCCTTCAAGGGCAAGTCCATCACGGAGGCCTTCCCTCCGCTCGCAGCCACCGAGGTGCCGGCACGCTACGCGGAGGTCGCGCGCGACGGGGGCATCTGGAGGACCGAACAGGTCGAATACCGGGACGAGCGCATCGAGGGCGCCTACGAGGTGGTGGCGTTCCAGACCGTCCCCGGTTCCATGGCGGCCCTGTTCTCCGACATCACCGTCCGCAAGCGCGCCGAGGAGGATCTGCGCCGCACCACCTTGGAGCTGGAGGAATACTTCCAGACAGCCCTGGACCTCTTCTGCATGGCCCGGGTCGACGGCGAGTTCATCAAGCTCAACAGGCAGTGGGAGGTGGCCCTGGGCCATCCCGTGGAGGAGCTCCTGCACCGCAATTTCCTGGACTTCGTGCACCCGGACGACCGCGAGCCGACGCTGGCCGCAGTGGGACGGCTGGAGGGTTCCGAGGAGGTGCGCGATTTCGTCAACCGCTACCGCCGCAGGGACGGCTCCTACCGCTGGATCGAGTGGCGCGCGGCATTGCACGGCGGGCTGATCTACGCGGCGGCGCGCGACATCACCGAACGGATGGAGGCCGAGGCCAGGATACGCGCCCTCCTGGACGAGAAGGAGCTGATCCTGCGCGAGGTCCACCACCGGGTCAAGAACAACATGGCGCTCATGACCAGCCTCCTGACCCTGCAGGCGAGCCTGGCGGAGGACGCCGCGGTGGCCGGGGCGCTCGAGGACGCCAGGGGGCGGCTCCAGAGCATGGGCGTGCTCTACGAGCGCCTGTACCGGTCGGAGGACCTGGGCGCCATGTC
>JAKLIU010000411.1 GCA_022709445.1 Spirochaetota bacterium
TTCCTCAGGAACGGCCGGGGCGTCCTCGTCGGGGTGCTTTCCAAGGAAAAGCCCGTGACCCTGGACGACCTCCTGTCCGACGACTCGGGTGCCATCGACGCGTTCATCAAGCGCAAGTTCGAGGAAGCGGCCGTGGACCTGGGCGACGACGGCTCGCCCGCCGGCAAGGCACGACTGGCCCCCGGGCCGGAGTACCTGATCGGCCCGAGCGACGCGGCCTTCGTCATAGGCGGGGAGCATCGCCATGAAGCGTGATGCCGACATGCTCGCGAAGTCCCCTCTCGCCGCGGACCTGTCGCCCGAGGAACTCCGGCAGCTCCTGGCGGCCGGCTCCTTCTCCCGGTTCAAGGCCGGCGAGACCATCATGCGCGAGGGCGAGGAATCCGACACCATGTACCTGTTCCTGGAGGGCACGGCGGACGTGACCAAGAACCTGACCCTCAAGACCGCGGGCAGGGGCTTCGGCCACGCGGAGAAATCCATGACCCGGCTCAAGGCCGCGTCGGCCCCCGTGTTCGGCGAGATGTCGCTCCTGGGGGACGCGCCCCGAAGCGCCACCGTAAGCGCGGTCACCGACTGCCTCCTCTTCGCGCTCGGGCACGACGCCTACGAGGCCCTCTGCGCATCCAACCCCAGGCTGGGCCTGGCGCTGACCAGGAAGGTGGCGGCCATACTCAGTTCGCGCGTCCGCAAGGGCAACGAGGACGTGCTCAAGCTGTCCACGGCCCTGTCCATCGCCCTGTCACGTTAGCGAGGAAGCACCATGAACACCATGAACGGATGCGTCCGGCCGGCAGCGGCCATCGCCCTCGCGCTGGCCCTCGCCGCCCTGTCCGCCCGGCCCGCGTCGGCGCAGGACGGCGCGACGGCAGCCCCCGCCGCCGGGACCGCCACGGCTGCGCCGGCCACGGCAGTGCCCAGGGAGTTCAGGGGCATAGCCCTGGGCATGGGCCTGGACGAGGTGAAGGCCCTCCTGGACGCGGACGGTCTCTTCGACTGGCGGGGCGAGCCGGACGTGAGCCTCCTGCCCCGGCCCAACGAGACGGTCATCGAGGTGTCAGGGAGCGGATTCGTCAAGCGTGCCTTCTTCCAGTTCCACGAGGGCAAGCTCTTCGTCATGATCTACCTCATGAACGAGGACAGGATCGACCACTACTCGATCTTCACCAGCGTGAGCGCGCGCTACGGCAAGCCCGCCTACCTCAGCCCCTCGGAGAGCGTGTGGTACGACGACGCCACCCGCATGTCCATCGAGCGGCCGCTGGCGGTCAAGTACGTGGACCGGGCGACCTTCGACGCGCTCAAGGCAGCGGGCGAGCTGGAGGAATCCTGGGAGGACATCCTGCGCGCCGATTTCCTGGACGATTTCTGAGCGCGGGGCTCAGCTCTCCATGCCCAGCACCTTGAGCCGGTAGCGCAGCCGGCGCTCGTTGATGCCCAGGTCGCGCGCGGCGGCGCTCTTGTTGCCCTCGTTGCGCGCGAGGACCCTGCCCAGGTATTCCCGCTCGAAACCGAACATGGCTTCCTCGTAGGTGCCGCTGGGCGTGAGCGCGTCGCCGTCGTCCTTGGCCTCCTCCAGCGGGAGGAAGATGTCGGTCTCCGTCAGGTACTCGCCGCGGCAGAGCACGGTGCCCCGCTCGATGACGTTCTCCAGCTCCCGCACGTTGCCCTGGAAGGGATAGCGCATGATCCTCGCCATGGCCTCGCCGGTGATCCCGCGCACGGTCTTGCGGTTCTTGAGCGAGTACTTCTTCATGAAGTACTCGACCAGGTAGGGGATGTCCGAGCGGTGGTCCCTCAGGGGCGGGATGGTGATGGTGATCACCCTGAGACGATAGAACAGGTCCTCCCGGAACTCTCCGCTGTCCACCTTTGCCCTGAGGTCCACGTTGGTTGCGGCGATCACCCGGATGTCCACGTGCCGCTGCTCCAGT
>JAKLIU010000412.1 GCA_022709445.1 Spirochaetota bacterium
GCTCTTCGGGCGCGTGATGGCGGACGACCTGCGGCCGTACCGCGACCAGATCCTGGTGTCCACCAAGGCGGGCTACACGATGTGGGACGGGCCCTACGGCGACTGGGGCAGCCGCAAGTACCTGATAGCCAGCTGCGAGCGGAGCCTGGAGCGCATGAGGCTGGAGTGCGTGGACATCTTCTACCACCACCGGCCCGACCCGGACACTCCCCTGGAGGAGAGCATGGGCGCCCTGGCCCAGCTGGTCCGCTCGGGCAAGGCCCTGTACGCCGGCATCTCCAACTACCCGCCCGCGGAGGCCGCCAGGGCCATCGCCATGCTGCGCGAGCTGGGCACCCCCTGCCTGATCCACCAGGCGCGCTACTCCATGCTGGACCGCTGGGTGGAAGGCGGGCTCATGGAGCTCCTGGGGCGCGAGGGCGTCGGGGCCATCGTGTTCTCGCCGCTTGCACAGGGGCTCCTGAGCGGGCGCTACCTGGACGGTTCGGTGCCGGCCGGCTCGCGGGCATCGCGCGCGGCCTTCCTCAAGCCCGAGCGCCTGGGCCCGGCCATGCTGGCCAAGCTGCGCGCCCTGGATGCCGTGGCCGGGGAACGGGGCGAGAGCCTGTCGCGAATCGCGGTGAAGTGGCTCCTGCGCGACGGACGCGTCAGCTCCGTGCTGGTCGGCGCCAGTTCCGCGGCCCAGCTGGACGAGAACCTCCTGGCGCTGCAGGGGCCGTCGCTGTCGCCAGAGGAGCTTTCCCGCATCGAGGAAATCCTGCGCATGCCCGACTGACCGGGGCTGAATTCAGACCGGGGCTGTAATCAGACCGGGGCTGTAATCAGACCGGGGCTCAGCCGCGGCAGTCCACGATGAAGTCGCCTTGGGGCACGTACACCCGCGTGCCCGGCGGCAGCGAAGCGGTGAGCCACACGTTGCCGCCCACCACGCTGCCCTCGCCTATCACGGTCTCGCCGCCCAGGATGGTGGCGCCCGAGTAGATGGTCACGCCGTCCTCCAAGGTCGGGTGCCGCTTCTGCCCGCCCTCGGCCTTGCGCACGCTCAGCGCGCCCAGGGTGACGCCCTGGTACAGCTTCACGTCCCGCCCGATCACCGCGGTCTCCCCGATCACCACGCCCGTGCCGTGGTCGATGAAGAAGCGCGGGCCTATCTTCGCGCCGGGGTGTATGTCGATGCCGGTCTTGGCGTGCACGTACTCGCCCATCATGCGCGGGATGAGCGGCAGGCCGCGTTCCCACAGCCAGTGCGCGAAGCGGTGCACCGTCACCGCCTCCAGTCCCGGGTAGGAGAGTATCACTTCCTCCACGGACTGGGCCGCCGGGTCCCCGTCGAAGGCGGCCTGCACGTCGGTCATGAGCATGGCCCGGATGCCCGGAAGCGCGTCGAAGAATCCCTGCGCGATGTCGCTGGCCTCCAGGTGGCAGGCGGCCGGGCATCCGTTCGAACCGTCCAGGCGGTAGCGGTACTCGAGTGCCTTGGCGGCCTCGGCCACCAGTGCGCCGGCCGTCCGGTGGGCCAGCTCGCCTATCACGTAGCGCGCGTTGGTGTCGTCGATTCCGTCCTCGCGCCGGTAGCCGGGAAAGGCCAGGGTCTCAAGGTCGGAGACGATGGCGTGCACCGCTTCCTTGGACGGGAGGTTCTGGCCGCTGCGGCGGTTGATCCCGCCGTCGCGGTCGTAGGAATGCATGAGCTTCTCTATCGATCTGGTGAGCGCTTCCATGGGGAGAGCTTAATGAAATGCCCGGCCCCTCGGATAGGGCCGGGCATCCGGATGCGGTGGAGGCCGGGAGCGCGGTTCCGCGTGCCCGGACTTGTTTCAGGCCGCCGGTGCCGGCTTCGCGTCGTCCCCGGGCTCTCCGCTGGTCACCCTGGACATGAAGAGGAAGGCGGCGACCATGCAGAGCGAGGCGAACACGAAGATGCCCGG
>JAKLIU010000413.1 GCA_022709445.1 Spirochaetota bacterium
GCTTCTTGTTCACCACCAGCGAGGCATCCATGGTCTGCACGGCGATCCCGTGCTCCCTGAGTATGTCCCTGACGGCGACGCGGTCCGGGGTGCCGCCATCGTACCAGATCTGCAGCAGCTTGAGCCGCTGGCTCGGGAACCATTTCTTCTCCAGCGGCTCCAGCAGGACCAGGGCCAGCAGGCCCAGGGCCAGGCCGAACAAGGCCACCTGCCACATGCCGGCGCCTATGACCAGGCCTATGCCCGCCACGAACCAGATGGTGGCCGCCGTGGTCATGCCCTTCACGTTGTTGCCCACCTTGATGAAGGCGCCCGCGCCCAGGAAGCCCATGCCCGACACCACCTGCGCGGCTATGCGCCCCGGATCGCTCCCGGTCCCGCCCAGCTCCTGGGGGATCCAGATGGACAAAAGCATCAGCAGGGTCGCTCCCAGGCCTATGACGATGTGGGTGCGCCATCCGGCGGTCTGCCGGCGGGCCTCGCGCTCTATGCCTATGAGCCCGCAAGCCAGCATGCTCAGGGCCAGCCGGGCCGCGGCGGAGGGCAGGTCGATGACCGGGCCGCCCAGCCAGCGTGCGAGTTCTTCCATGCGGTACCCCCTTGGTGATTGTACGCCCATCCCGTCGTCGCGTCGAGCGGGGTTTTTCCTTCAAACCGTATTCTACCCTTGCCGGCAGCCGGACCGGGTAGTATCCTGACGCGGAACCGCCGTCATCCCCGGACCGGCGGGACACGAAAGAGGGACACATGCCAGAATGCGAACCGAGCGCCTTCCTGCGCTCGCAGGCTCCGCGGCTCAAGGAAGCCATCGGCCTGCTCAAGACCCGCTACGACCGGATCTCCGTGCTTGGAACGGATTCCGTCGGGGTCGGGTACTCCGTCACCCCCGGCGAGCGCAGGGCCGGCGACTCCGCCTGGATGGAGCGCGGGTTCACCTTCCGCGCCCAGAAGGACGGCCGCATCGCGGAGTATTCCTTCAACGCGCTGCCCGATGGACCGCTGGCCGACGCGGTGTCCGCCGCGCTGGATCCCCTCTTCTCCGCGTCGGGGGACGCCCGGACGTTCCCGCCCATCCCGGACGAGGAAGCCGCCGCGAAACGTTTCGGCACGTATGCGACGGACCCGTTCAGCGCGGACCCCGAGCAGGTGCTGGACAGGTTGGCGGCGGCCCGGGACGCACTCCAGGCGGCGTCTCCGGAGATAGTGTTCGCCGCCGCCCGCGCGGAATTCATGCACGTCACCAAGATATTCCTGTCCCCCAACCGCCACCTCGGGCAGGCCTTCCTGTGGAGTCAGGCCTACCTCATGGCTGTGGGCAAGCGGGGCGAGACAACCAAGGAGGACTACCAGTCCTTCTCCGGGCTCAAGGGCCTGGAGCTGCTGGACGAGCTGGCTCCGGCCGTCCCCGAGCTGGCCGCGGAACTGGACGCACTCCTGGGCTCCGAACGGATGGAGCCCGGCGAGTACGAGGTGATCATGGACCCCGACGTGACCGGCACCCTGGCCCACGAGGCCTTCGGCCATGGCGTCGAGATGGACATGTTCGTCAAGGGACGCGCCAGGGCGGCCGGATACCTGGGCAAGCCCGTCGCCTCGCCCATCGTGCAGATGTTCGACGGCGCGGCGGGCCAGGACCACTGCGGGTCGTTCCTGTTCGACGACGAAGGCCGCATGGGCACCAGCACGCAGATCATCAAGGACGGCATCCTGGTTTCCGGCATATCCGACCTGCAGTCGGCCATGCTCACGGGAACCGCGCCCACCGGCAACGGCCGCAGGCAGGCCTACGACCACAAGGCCTACGCCCGCATGACCAACACCTACATCGCCCCGGGCACGTCCACCTACGGTGAGATGCTCGCGTCGGTCAAACACGGGTGGCTCCTCCAGAAGATGAACTCCGGCATGGAGGATCCCAAGAACTGGG
>JAKLIU010000414.1 GCA_022709445.1 Spirochaetota bacterium
GAGACGCCCCCGGAACCGTCTTCGAGGTCAGCACGGTCCACCAGACATCGGCCACGGCGGCCACGGAGCGGCTCGCGTCCGCGGGAAAGGTGGTCGCGGCGACGTCCTTGAACCCCACCCCGTCCTTGTACTGCTTCTCGATCAGCTCGGTGTTGAGCGCGATCTCGCCCTGAAGGCGGGCGAAGTAGCTCTTGGGATCCACCTCTTTGCGGGGGAACTCCTTGAGCCGGACGCCGGCGATCGCGTTGTCCGCGTCGGCGTAGTACATGTTGCGCCAGGTCACCTCGGCCCCCGCCATGGGCGCCGTCAGCGCGCAGACCATCTTACCCAGAATGCCCAGCCGGTGCGCGAAATAGCCGTCCACCCGGCCGCGGCGCGCGGAGGAGAGGAGGGCCATCTCCTGCTCGATGACGGCCACGGGGTTCGTGGCGAATTCGGGGTGGCGCGCCATGATCTCCGACAGGGGCAGGGCGACGCCCGCCCGGATGTGCTCGTCCATTCTGGAGATCGGCGCATTGCCGGTCTTGGAGACGAGGTTGGCCGCGGTGGTCACGATGGCCGTCTGCGTGCGGGGGCCCCAGGCGTTCGCCCCGGGGGCCGCCAGGGTCAGCGCAAGGACCGCAACCGCCAGAAACCGTGTGGTTCGTCGCATGTCTTCTCTTCTCCTAAAGGAAACCCGGCCGCTCAGGAAGCCTGCATCGTCTGCTTCAACTGGCTGACCAGCACTTCAATCTCGTTCACGTTCTCGCCGGATCCCGACGCCCGGCGAAGCTCCAGGAACCGCTCGAGTTCGGCGATCCCCTCGGCCAGGGCGTTCCGCCCCACCTGCAGGAGGCCCAGCTCCAGGTGGGCCGCGGCGTAGTCCGGCTCGGCCTGGATCGCGCGGCGGTAGGCGTTCTCGGCCTCGCCCGGATTCTCCTGCCGCGCGTGGACAAGCCCCTGGATGGTCATCATGCGCGCGGACACAAGGCCGAGCTCCGAGGCCCGCCGCATGGCCGCCGCCGCCCGGTCCACGTTGTCCATTTTGAGGAGGAGGACGGCCATCTGCACCGCCGCCTCGGCCGCATGCGGCCCGGAACCGGACGAGACCCGCTCAAACTCCACGAGGGCCTCGTCGTTCAGCCCCGCCTGCTGGAGGGCGAGGGCGAAGAAGAAGGAAATGCGGGCGTCTTCGGGAAGGTCCTTGCGCGCCTGCCGGAGCAGGGACAGGGCCTGCTCGTAGGCGCCGTCGCGCAGGCGGTGCAGCGCAAGAAGAAAGCGCACGCGGCCCGGCGCGGAGGGGTTCTTGTCCAGCGACGCCTGCAGCGCCTCGGCCGCCTGTTCACCCTGTCCCTGAAGGCTCAGGACGAGCCCCAGCGCCGCCTGGGCGTCCCCGTTGTCCGGGGCGGCGGCGGCCAGCTCGCGGAGGGACTTCTCGGCCTCGGGCAATTCGCGCGCCAGGGCGCGGGCCATCCCGGGCAGGACGCCCAGGGAGATGCCCGTGGCCATGCCGGCGGAACCGGCGTCAAAAATCGCCGCAGCCTGCTCCTTGTGCTCATGCGCCGCGCCGAGCGCGGTCACCAGCAGGCGCCAGGCCTTCTGCTCGCCGGGATGCAGGCGGACCAGTTCACGAAGGGTGGAAATCTGACGGCGCAGCCCCTCGTCCCCGCCGGTCTTCGCCGCCGCCACAACGGCCAGGTATCCCGGGGCCGGGTCCTTGACGTCCAGTTTCAGGGCTGCCTCAAACGCGTCGGCGGCGCGGGCGGGCTGCCCGGCCTGCATCAGGAGTTTCCCGAGAAGGATGCGGGCGTCCCGGTTGTTCGGCCGGCTTTCCACGGCCTTCTGGGCGGTGGCAAGGGCCTCGGGGATGTTGCCCGCCGCCGCCAGGGAGCGCGCCTTGTCCAGGGGGTCCCCAAACAGAAACGCGGCGC
>JAKLIU010000415.1 GCA_022709445.1 Spirochaetota bacterium
CGGTTTCAGCCGGCGCGGGATCGGTCAGGCCATCCGCCAGACCGTCCAGGTTGAGTGAGCGCAGCGGGTCCAGTACGCCGGGCAGGACTTGCAGCGGACCGGGAGTGGCTTCGGTCGAGGGCGCCGGTACCGGCGCGGCCGGCGCGGCGGTGACCCGGTTGGCTTCCGGACGCGGGGGGGCCGGCGGGCCGTCCACCGGCCCGGCCGCTGCCGGGGTCTCGGCCGGGCGCTGGCGCAGCGTCTCCTGTTCGGTGGTCAGGCGGGCGATGTCGGCGCGCAACTGCTGGATCGCCGGCGCGTCCGCCGCCGCCTGGATTTTCTGGTTCAGCGCCTCCCCCGCTTCGCGCAAGGCCTGGCTGAGCCGTTCATTCTCTTGCCGGGCCTGCTGGATGGCACGCTGGGTCTCGGCGCGCACCAGCGCCTCGGTCTGGTTGCGCTCAATGAGGCGCTGGTTCTCGCTTTCCTTGAACCGGTAGCTCACATCCTGGAGCAGCGCGGCCATCTTCTTGAGTTCGTCCGCGTAGGTAGGATCGTCCCCGCGGGGCCGGAGAGGCTCCTCGACGCGACGCTGGAGGGGGGTGAGCGGGGCGTCCGGCTGGAGCAACAGGCCGCCGCCGGCCACGGCCAGCACGCCGGCCAGACCGATGACGGCGAGTTTAGCGGGCGACAGGGACCGCATGGACGGCAACCGCCTGATTGAAGGGTTTTGCGGTGACCACGGCCCAGACGGTGCGGTGGTGACCGCTGCCGGCGGGAGCGAGCGTGGGATGGAGGGCCGCGGCGAAGATCAGATCGCCGCGCAGTGCCCGCGGGTCGAAGGCAACCGGCCAGGCCCCGCGATTGGCAACCTCCAGCGCGGTGACGTAGCGCTCGCCCGCCTGCCACTGCGCCAGCGGCCGAACCTGCAGGGTGGCAGCCTGCACCCGGATCCAGGCGCGCGTGGCCAGGGGCCGCACCGGCACCCGGCTGGCCGTCAGGGCCGGCACGAGCCGGGCCGGACCGGCATAGTGCGCCAGGGCGAACCGGGCCAGCGCCACCGGGTCGGGCGGCCGGGCCGGGCCGGTGGCATCCCCTTTCAGGAAGCCGGGAATCAGCTCGCCGGCGACCTGATCGAGGCGGGCCTGCGCGGTGGGCGCGGGCGGCCGGGCGGCGGCATCCAGAACCGGGTCGCGGATGGCAAGCCGCGCGGGCGCCGCGCCGCCGGCGCGAGCGCCGACGTCCAACTGGTAGAGCGTGCCGCTGAGGGAGGTGGCCAGCACGCGCGCCGGCTCGAAAGGCGCCCGGGCGGTCCAGTGCAACCGGCCCTCCGGCGTCAGCACGATGCGGGATTGCGACTCCAGCGCCTGGGGGATGTCCAGATCGGCGATGGGTTCAGGAAAGTCAATGCGCCGTTCCCGCTGGACCTGGAGGTCCACCGCAATCGGATGGCCCTGCCAGATGACGTGGACGACCGGGCTGGGGTCCAGGGCCGGCGCACCGGCCGCCGGGTCGGCGGGGAACGCCCCCCGGTGGCCCGGCGCGAGGGACGCCGGGCCAGTCAGGGACGCCCCCGCGTCGTCCGCCCCGGAGACCCCCGGATTGGCGGGGGCGGCGACCGCGTCGTCCGGCCCGGCCACCGGGTCGGTCAGGGGCGCGACCGCGGCGGCGCGGGCTTCGGGCGATCCGGCGTCCGCCGTTTGGCCCGTGGCCGAGCTCACCAGCAGCGGGACCACGATGAGGAACGTGAGGGAGAGCGCATGGCACGAACGCATGGGAGGGTCCTGTTGTTTACTGGGGCGCCGCTTCCTCCGCCGGGCGCGGCCCGGGCGGCAGGTAGCAGTCGAAGGCCAGTTGGTAGGGATTGCGCTCAATGGGTACGGGGTAACGCACCACGCGCAGTGGGTAGTGATA
>JAKLIU010000416.1 GCA_022709445.1 Spirochaetota bacterium
CCACCGCCTTTCCTATCTCGTCCAGTATCGCGGCGCAGGCCTCTGCATCGTGCCCGGGGCCGGACGGGGCCGGGCGGGAGTCTCTCGTCTCGTTCATGGTGCGGTCCCTCCATGCGGCGCGTCGGCGCCGCCGTTTCCGTCGCGGTCGACGCGTCCGGTTTCCAGCGCATCAAGCAGGCGTTCCGCCCGGCTCAGGAAATCATCCCCGTGCGGGCCCGTCCCGGCCGGCTCGTGCCGGGAGCGGCTGGACGCGAGGTGGTCATCGAGTGCGCAGTCCAGGGTTCCGGGAGGCCAGGGGGTCTTCCCGTCCCTGATCGCGGCGAAGGCTTCCTGGTCCGTGAGGCCCAGGTCGAGGTTCAGCCGGTCCCTGGCGCAGGTGCGGAGCCTGCCCGCCAGGATGGAGCGGTAGAATCCCCTGGTGGCGGCACCGGCCACGATCCTGCGCAACTCGTCGACGGACTGCCGCGATGGCGACGCGGGCCTGCGGGCCGTACGCGCTCGATGGATCCTGTCTGGGCGTGTCCCGGACAGGGCGGCCCAGCCGACCAGCAGGGCGGTGGCGAGGAGCCACAGGAAAACGGCGATCCTGCCGATCGCCGACACCAGGACGTCCGCCGAAGGCAGCAGGTCCCCGTTCATCGTCCGTCCTTGCGCCGGTACAGCCCGGCGAGCGCGGACAGGCATTCCACCGCGGCCTCCCGGTCCCCGGTTCCGCAGGGTTCAGCGGAGTATCGGGCTTTCTCGAAGAGAGCGGTGAGCGCATCGATGCGGTCCTCGGCCGCGCCGTCGGCGCGGAGCCGGCGGGCGAACTCCCTGGGCGTGAGTGACCGGGGGCGGGAATCCCCGGGTGCGGCGAACAGGGAGCACATGTCGGCGTACGCCGAGATGATGGCGTCCCGGAGGTCGTCCGCCAGGTGTATGCGCTCGACCGCGCGCGCCATGCCATCCGCCAGGACCGTCGCTTCCGTGGCGGCGGGGGCCGGAAGGGTCCGCCTGCGCCTCACGGCCGCCGACAGGGCCGCGACCGCGAGTCCGCACGCGATCCCGCCGAGCAGGGTCGCGACGGCGTAGCGCACCCAGTCCGGCGTGGACGCGTAGAGCTCGCCCGCGGTGGTTTCCGGTTGCTCGGGTTCCGGTTCCAGCCCCAGTTCCAACGGCGTATCGCCTCCGAGGGCGGGGGCGGTGGCCTCGGCTGTCAGCCGTTCCTCCACCGCCTCCGCGCCGCTGCGTATGGCGTACAGGCCGCCGGCAACCAGCCCGAGGGCCGCGAACCAGGCGACGAGGGCGAAACGCGGATCCCGCATGCGCTGACTGAAGCTGCGCTTGCGGCCGTGCCCCGACTTGCCCCTGAAGGCCTCGAGAGCGTACCAGGCCAGGAAGCCCGCGATGATCGCGGCGGAGGCGAATACCCAGGCCTGCATTCCCAAGGCGATGGCCTTGCCGGCGCCGGCCGGATCGACGCCCGAGGCCAGGCGGGACAGCGCGGCGAGCAGGGGATCCGGAGGGGGATCCTGCGACCCGGTCAGGGCGAGCGCGGCGATGCCCGAGAGGAGGAGGTACGGCGCGGGGCGGAAGGGCATGCGGGTCCGGGGCGGTTCGCTCACCGGTGCAGGATAGCCCCGCCGGCGAGCCCGGGTCAACGTGCGGCCGGCTTCGTCTACTTGAGCAGCTCTATCTCGAACACCAGCACCGCGTTGGGCTCTATCGCCCCCGGGATGCCGGCCGCGCCGTAGGCGAGCTCCGGCGGCAGCACCACGATGCGCTTCTCCCCGTAGGACATGTCGGCGACGGCCGCGTCGAAACCGGGCACCACCTGCCTCGCGCCCACCACGAAGGAGAAGGGCTCGTCGCCCCGGGAGGCGGTTGAATCCAGCACGGTGCCGTCCGCCG
>JAKLIU010000417.1 GCA_022709445.1 Spirochaetota bacterium
AAGCGCTCGATGGACGCGCGCAGGCCTGCGCGGGCATCGTCGGAGATACGCCGCGGGTTCTGGGCCCAGGGCCGCAGCTGGCGGAGGTCGATGGACTGGACGTTGACGCGGTCGACGAGGGCGGGCTTCATGGCATGGCCGGTCTTCCTCCACACGCTTTCAAGTTTCCGGACAAGCCTGCCGATGATGCTCCAGGTCGCGAGCCTGGGGGCTGGCCTCATGGCCAGCTGGTCGGTCAAGCCACACGCGCCGGCCCGGGAGGTGTTATCGCACCTCCCGCCCGGGGCTACCACCTGAATGGAAAGATCGCGCGCCAGGCGCGGCCCTGGCGCGACGGGCGGCCGCTCCTCAGTCGAAGTCACGTCACAGCCGAATTCGCGGGCGCCATGCGCAAAATTGCCCGACCTCGCGACCGCCCCGGCAGAATCTGCCGGTCGGAAGAACCTAAAAGACCGGGGGTTACGTAATCCAGCCCCTACATCCCTCGTAGGAATGCGGTGCAGTATGCACGCGGACGCGCGTAGCGCGTGAACGGCACGGAAGGGAAGCAAGGGGCCTGCCCCTGTCCTCAAGGGGAATAGAGGGCATTGGGCAGCGACAGGGGCACAGACGCGACAGCGCCCGACAGGGGTGATACGCATCAGCATGGCCTCGGTGGGCGGGAGTCGCCGAAGAGATCTACGGGCTGGGCTCCTGGCTGCGCTACAGGCGCTGCAGGCGCAGGAATGGGGGCGGACGTGGCCACGGCAGCCTCGTCGAGCCTGACCAGGCGGTAGCGGTAGAGCTTGCGCTTGGCGCTGCCGACCTGCCGAGAGCCCTCGGGGACGGCCGGCAGCATGGCGTAGCCGTGCTCGCCGCACACTTTGCGGATGTCGCCCAGGCTGCTGGAGATGTTGAAGTCCGGCCGCCCCCTGTCGGCCAGGATCTCCGACAGCTCGAGCGTCGTCGCCCCCGCTGCGCCGCGATCGCGGAGCAGCTCGAATACCGGCCAGAGCCTGGATCCTGGCCGCAGGGCGACGTGGGCCTTGGGGTCTCTGCTCATCTGGCGGCCTCGACCAGGTCCTCGACAACCTCCGCCTGGCGCCAGTCGATGCGCACGCCAGGCGCACGGTCGTGGCTGACGTACTCGCCAATCAGCCAGGTCTCATCCAGGAGCCGACGGCACCAGCGCGTGCCGACCTCGATGGGCGTGGGGATGGACGTGGGCAGATGAGGCAGCGCCTCGAACGCCGCGCGGCCGATCCGCTCGGACCTCATCCCAGCAGGTCCTTGAGCTTCGCATCGAGCAGGCGGTCGACCGCCGCCTCGACCATCTCCGGGGCGATCTCCTCGCAGACCCTGCGGATGCGCAGGTCCAGCAGCTTCCCAAATTGCCCCCCCCCGTCACTTAGGGCGGAGGCCGCCCGGGCTGGCCTGCGGCCGCGCGGCTTGGCGCCCTTGGCCTCGCGGCGTAGCTCCTGGTTCTTGAGCTTGGCGGCCTTCTTGCACGGCTCGCAGCGCTTGGGGACGATCCCCACCGGCGAACACTCGCACTCGGTCTTGCAGTCCAGGCAGACGAACGTTCTCTTGGCCATGGGCTTCTCCTCGTTCTCGGCAGGCTCCTGGCGCGGATACCTGCGCCACACGTTGTCAGCTTTGGCCCGCGCGACCGCAGGCCCGGTGACCGGAGCATCGTCCCTGAGCCCGGCGCCATGCCATGCGCCCGTCCGGTCGCACCGCCGGCAGATCCGGACCTTTCGCCCGTCCCGCCATTTGATTATCCACTTGCCCAGCTCGACGTGGATGGGGGCGGAGCAGATCGCGCACGGCTCGACTCCTGTAGCGTCCGGGCTCATGGCTTCGGGCACCGCGAGCAGCGTGGCGGCTCGCCGGCGTCGAC
>JAKLIU010000418.1 GCA_022709445.1 Spirochaetota bacterium
CTCAAGGAGCTCTGCCAGTCCGCGGACAAGCCCGACATCGTCGTGGCCATAGGGCCTCCCATCATGATGAAGTTCTGCGCGGAGACCACCAGACCCTTCGGAGTGAAGACCCTGGCCAGCCTGAACACCATCATGATAGACGGGACCGGCATGTGCGGCGGCTGCCGCGTGGCGGTGGACGGCAAGACCCGCTTCGTCTGCGTGGACGGGCCGGAGTTCGACGCCCACCAGGTGGACTGGGACGGCATGATGCGGCGCCTGCGCGCCTACAAGGGCATAGAGGACCAGCGCCACCAGGCCCACCACGACCACGAATGCAGGCTGGATGCCGCGGCCGACAAACTGGCCGCCGGGCAGTCCGCGGGAGGCGCGAAATGAGCGGCCACGGCGGCGGGGAATCGGCCGGGGCGCTCGAACTGCTCCACTCCATTGAAGGAAAGGCGCTCGGCCCCAGGGAGCGCATGGCCATACCGGTGCAGGACATGCCCTGCCGGGACCCGGCCGAGCGAGCCAGGTCCATGGGCGAGGTGGCCCTGGGCTACACCGAAACCCAGGCCAGGCTGGAGGCCGCGCGCTGCCTGCAGTGCAAGACCGCGCCCTGCGTGGCCGGCTGCCCGGTGGCCATCGACATACCCGGCTTCATCGGCCACGTGGCCAGGGGCGACCACAAGGCGGCCGCCGACGTGATACGGGCCAGCAACCTCCTGCCCGCGGTCTGCGGACGGGTCTGTCCCCAGGAGAAGCAGTGCCAGCTGCCCTGCACCCTGGGAAAGTCCCTCAAGAGCATAGACCAGGCGGTGCAGATCGGCCGGCTGGAGCGCTACGTGGCGGACGTGGAGCGGGCCGCAGGCGGGGCCCCGGTCCCGCAGGTGGCTCCCGCGACCGGCAGGCGGGTGGCGGTGATAGGCGCCGGACCCGCCGGCCTGACCGTGGCGGCGGACGTGCGCCGCGAGGGCCACGAGGTGGTCATCTTCGAGGCCTTCCAGAAGCCCGGCGGCGTGATGGTCTACGGCATTCCCGAGTTCCGCCTGCCCAAGGCCATCGTGCGGGAGGAGGCGGAGAAGCTGGAGCGCATGGGCGTCCGCTTCGAGCTCAATACCCTGGTGGGCCGGACCCGGCCCCTGGCGGCCCTTCTGGAGCAGGATGGCTTCGACGCGGCCTTCGTGGGCGTCGGCGCGGGCCTGCCCAAGTTCATGGACATACCCGGGGAGAACCTGGTGGGCGTGTTCAGCGCCAACGAGTACCTGACCCGCGCCAACCTGATGAAGGCCTGGGATCGCGAGCGGGCCGCCACGCCCATCTACCCATCCAGGCGCGTGGCGGTACTGGGCGGCGGCAACGTGGCCATGGACTCCGCCCGCATGGCCCTGCGACTGGGCGCGGAAGAGGTACACGTCCTGTACCGCCGCACCCGCGAGGAGATGCCCGCCCGCGCCGAGGAGGTGGGGCACGCGATGGAGGAGGGGATCATCTTCGATTTCCTCTCCAGCCCCAGCGAGGTGCTGGGCGACGCCGATGGCCGGGTTACCGGCCTCAGGGTGGTGGACTACCGCCTCGGCGAGCCCGACGATTCCGGCCGGCGCAGCCCGGTGGAGATTCCCGGCTCGGCGCACGAGGTGGCTTACGACACGGTGATCGTCGCCGTGGGCAACGAGTCCAACCCCCTGCTGGCCAGGACTTCCCCAGCCCTGGCCGTGGACCGAAAGGGCCACGTGCTGGTGGACGCCGGGCAGAAGACCCGCATGGACCGGACCTGGGCCGGCGGCGACATCGTGCTGGGCGCGGCCACGGTCATCCTGGCCATGGGCGAGGGGCGCAGGGCGGCGGCTTCCATCAACGCCTA
>JAKLIU010000419.1 GCA_022709445.1 Spirochaetota bacterium
GTACTGCAGGGTCTGCCTGGCCCGCGGGGCCTCCGTGAGCCTGGATCCGGCGGAGGTGCTCCGGCGCGCCCTGGCCCTCCGGTCCGGCGGTTACCCGGAGATCGTGCTGACCGGGGTCAATCTCTCCCAGTACCGGTGGCGGGACCTGGATTTCCCCGGCCTCCTGGAGCTCTTGTGCCGGGAGACCGACGGCGTCGCGTACCGCATCTCGTCCTGGGAGCCCGACCGGGTGGACGATGCCTTTCTCCGCGCCTTCTCCCACACGCGGGTCAGGCCCCACCTGCACCTGGCCGCCCAGTCCGGCTCGGACGGCGTCCTTGCGGCCATGGGCAGGCGCTACGGCCGCGACGCGATACTCCGGGCGGTCGCCGGGGCCCGTTCGGCAAAGGCGGACCCCTTCATCGGGATGGACCTGATCCTGGGCTTTCCCGGGGAGGGCGATGACGATTTCTCCGCCACCCTGGGCCTGGTCCGCGCCGCGGAGCCCGCCTGGGTGCACGCCTTCACCTTCAGTCCGCGGCCGGACACCCCGGCCTTCGGCATGAAACCCAAGGTGCCCGAGAGGATAGCCGTGGAGCGCGCGGCGGTGATAGGATCGCTCGCGCGCGAGGGCAAGGCCGCCTTCGCAGCGCGCCGGCTGGGCCGCGCCCTGGAAGCCGTGCCGGAAGGCCCGGGCGGCGACGGGGCGACGGCCGTGTCCGCCGAGTACCTCAAGCTGAGGGTGCGCGGCCTGCCTTCCGGGCATTCCGGGTCGATACGCTGCCGGGTGACCGGCATCCCGGCCGGGTCCCGTCCCGGAGGGGACGGCATCGACCTGGATGCCGATTTCCTGCCCTGACACGCGGAAGCGCAGGCCCGGTCCCATTGATTTACGCCCGGATCGCGCTACATTTGACAGTACCGTCGGGGAGTCGGTTCCATCCGCCCCCCCGCGGTCCCCAGGAGGGTCCACCATGAAGAAGTCGATGCACCTGCTGCTCGTCGTCGCGCTCGCCCTGCCGCTGGCCGGCTGCGATTTCCTCGACCGTCTCCTGAGCGTCAACCTGTTCGACTCCGAGCTGACGCTGAGCGTCGCCGAGGTGTCGGAGATGACGGTGGAGGAACTCCAGGAAGAGGCCCGCAGCCCGGACTTCTACGACCTGCTGGAGTCCGACCCCGCCATAGAGGACGAGGTCCTCGACGAGGCGGACGACACCATCGCCGACCCCGCGTCGACCACGACCGAGGTGCAGGACGCCGCCATCCTGGGCGCGCACGTGGAGATCTACACCAGCCCGGCGGGGGACCTGATCGACAACCTGGTCGACAACCTGGACGTGCTCAGCGACCCGCCCTTGGACGGGTTCGGCGATCCCGACATCGCCGCCATCCTGGAGCTCCTGGTCCCGCCCTCCGTCATGGTCGGCGGCGTCATCCAGGAGGCGGCCTTCCTGGACATGATCGATTCCCTGCTCGACGCGGCCGACTACTTCGAGGTCCTGGGCATGGAGCTGGCCGGCGGCGGGTACGACACCGACTACGCCAACCCCGGGCAGATTGCCCAGAACGCCCTGGTTGCCGCCCTGGTTGCCGCCATCGACGTTCCCGCGGACTACCTGCTGGTCAATCCCGGCGCCACCACGGGTGACTACCTCTTCGATCTCCTCAGCGGCGAACCCGTCACCGAACCGTCCGGATTCAGTTTCCCCAGCTTCGATCCCGCGGATCCGGAGTACGACGAATCCCTGCACAACATCTTCCTGGCCGCCGGGCTCGACCCCGCCGACTTCGGGCTGTAAGGAGGCTTGACATGAAGCGACTGACGACCCTGCTCCTGCTCGCCTCCCTCTCCCTG
>JAKLIU010000042.1 GCA_022709445.1 Spirochaetota bacterium
CCTCGTCGTCCGCGTTCCAGATAGAGGGTTCTCCCGAGGCGGACGGCAAGGGGCCGTCCGTGTGGGACGCGTTCATTGCCAAGCCCGGCGCGGCTCGGAGCGGCGGGGACGCCAGGCTCGCCTGCGACCACTACCGGCGCTGGCCCGAGGATGTGGCCCTGATGAAGGATCTCTCCCTGCAGGCCTACCGCGGATCCGTGTCCTGGAGCCGGGTGATGCCCGACGGGATCGGCCCGGTCAACCACAAGGGCCTGGACTTCTACTCGCGCCTGGCCGACGCCCTCCTGGAAGCCGGCGTGCGGCCCTTCCTGACCCTGTTCCACTGGGACCTGCCGCTGGCCCTGCAGCGCTCACGCGGCGGCTTCCTGTCCCGGGACACCGCCTCGCGCTTCGGCGACTACGCCGAGGCCGTGGTGCGCGCCCTGGGCGACCGGGTCAAGGACTGGATCACCGTCAACGAGCCCTTCGAGTTCGCGACCTTCGGCCATTTCTTCGGCGACCACGCCCCCGGGCTCAGGCGGCCCTGGGCATGGTTCAGGGTCATGCACCACCTGCTCCTGGCCCACGGCGAGGCCCTGGCCAGGATACGCGCCCTGGATCCCGGCGCGCGCGTCGGCGCCAGCCTGAGCCACACCCCCGTGATCCCCGCCCGTCCGGGGACCAGGGACGACGGGGCCGCCTTCCTCGCGGACCAGTTCATGAACCGCATCACCCTCGACCCCGTCCTCAAGGGCATCTACCCGCCCGAGCTGCGCGAGCGGGCGCGGCCGCTCTTCCCGCGCATCCTCCCCGGCGACATGGAAGCCATCTCCGCTCCCTGCGACTTCGTCGGCCTCAACTACTACAGCCGCGAGCGGGCGATGTACCGGTGCCTGGTGCCCTTCCTGAAATTCTGGGTGACCGGCAAGGATGTCGGGAGGGAAGGGGAGCGCGACGGCGTACGCACCACGGCGATGGGCTGGGAGGTCTGGCCCCGCGGCCTGCGGGACCTGGCCCTGCGCATGAAGGACCAGTACGGCAATCCCCCGGTGTACATCACCGAGAACGGCGCGGCTTTCACCGATGCGGTGGATGGCTCCGGACCGGGGCGCCGGGTCCGCGACCCCAGGCGCGTGGAGTTCCTGCGCGATTACCTGTATGAGCTCCGGCTGGCCATGGAGGAGGGCGCGGATGTGCGCGGCTACTTCGTGTGGAGCCTCCTGGACAACTTCGAGTGGGCGGAGGGCTTCCGCCCGCGCTTCGGAATCGTCCGCGTCGACTACGAAACGCAGGAGCGCACGGTCAAGGATTCGGGCCTCTGGTACCGGGACCTGGCTCGCTCCCGCAGGCTGCCCGCCGCCGGGGAGGTGCATCCATGAACGATCGCGTCGAGTCGCTTCCCCGCTGGAAGGCGGTCATGTTCGCCGTCGGGCAGTTCGGCTGGAGCCTGGTCTCCTTCACGGTGGCCAACCTGGTGATCTATTTCTACTTCCCTCCCGAGGCGGACGGTTCAACGGCCCTGCCCATACGCATCTTCCAGGGCGTCGTGATCGCCGGGCTGACCATCGTGGGCATGTCCAGCTTCGCGGGCCGAATTTTCGATGCCGTCACCGACCCCATCGTCGCGGTGATGTCGGACCGTTCGCGGCATCCGCTCGGGCGCAGGCGCGCCTTCCTGCTGGCCGGAGCCCTGCCCGCGGCCGTCCTGTCGGTGCTGGTGTTCACGCCGCCAGTACCCGGCGAGTCCTGGGTGAACGGCGCCTGGCTCCTGGTCACCCAGCTGGCCTTCTACCTGTTCCTGACCGTCTACACCATTCCCTACGGGGCCATGATCACGGACCTGGGCCACAGCTCCGACCAGCGGCTCGTGCTCTCCACCCTCACCTCGGTCACCTGGGCCCTGGGCTTCTTCGCGGGCAACTCGGTCTACCTGTTCAAGGACTCCCTGCAGGCCGCCGGCATGGAACCCGCGCGCGCCTTCGTGCTGGTGGTGGCCATCTTCGCGGCCGTGGGCTTCGTCGCGATGATGATGCCGGTGCTCTTCGTGGACGAACGCCGCTACTGCCGGAAGGTGCACTCCGACGACGGGGCCTTCAAGTCCCTGGCCGGCGCATTGCGCAACCGGGAGTTCCGCTTCGTGCTCCTGGGCCAGTTCGCCTACTACGCCGCCAACGCGTTCCTGGAGATCGGCATCATCTACTACGTGACGGTGCTGATGCGCCTGCCCGAGTCCATGTCCTTCACGCTGATGGCGGTCATGTTCGTCGCCAGCTTCGCCCTCTACCCCCTGGTGCTGGCCGGCGCGCGGCGCTGGGGCAAGAAGCGGCTCATGGTGCTGGCTTTCGCGGTGCAGGCCCTGGTGTTCGCCATGCTGGGAGCCACCGGCGCGGTCCCCGGGATGAGCCTCCTGGCCTGGGGCTGGACGGTCATCCTGATCCAGACCGTGCCCTCCGCGGTCACCGGCATCCTGGCCACCGCCATCGTGGCGGACATAGCCAGGGCTGACGGGGCGAGCACCGGCAAGCACCGCGAGGCCGTGTTCTCGGCGACCAACGCCTTCGCCATGAAGGTGGCCATATCCCTGAGCAACCTGGCCTTCCCCTCGATGCTCTTCCTGGGCCGGGGCGTCGGGCACGACACCGGCGTGCGGCTGACCGCAGTGACCGGCTGCCTGCTCTGCGTGCTCGCCTCGTGGACCTTCTCGCGCTACCGCGAGGACAGGATCGCCGCGGACCTTGCCCGGGAGACCGTAGAGGTGGTGAAGGGCTAGCGTTGTGGGGGCGGATCGCGTTTTTCAGCCGAGACCGGGAATCGCCTTCCGCTCGTCGGCATCCTGCCGGCATCGCTCCAGGCCGCCTCCTCACCTCTCGGCGCATCCCTGCGCCTCGTCCTCACGTTCGTTCGGACCGGTTCGTCGGTTCGATTCCCGGCCTCGGCAAATTTAAAAAGCCCGATCCGCCAAGGGCGGGTCGGGCTTTTCAGCCGAGACCGGGAATCGAACCCGGTACCTGCGCATTACGAGTGCGCCGCTCTGCCAAGTGAGCTATCTCGGCGAATGCGGGAGGACTATAGCGGAAAACGGGGGCCTGCGGCAAGAGGAGGGGCGCGGGCGGGTCACTTCTTGCGCTTGGAATTGACGAAGCGCGTGAAGTCGTTGATGTTCTTGACCACGATGCGGTCCTGGTAGAGCTCCACCCGCCGCTGGTTGGAGAAGTGGCCCAGGATGGTCTGGGCTTCGGCTATGTTCATGCCCGCCCAGTGCGCCACGTCCTCTACGGTCACCTTGAACTCGCGCTTGTCCCCGTCCACCTCCGCGCCGGCCTGGCTGGAAGCGCCCTGGGTCTCGTAGAGCATCAGGAACACGTCGGCGATCTTGGCCTGCGGATCCTCCAGGGTCAGGATCATGAAGCGGCGCTTCTGGTCGTAGATGCGCTTGGCGAAGAGCCGGAGGAGCCTCAGGGCTATCTGGGGATTGCCCATCATGAGTATCTCGAAGTTGGCGCGGTTGAACTCGAGCACCTTGACGGTGTCAACCGCTATGGCCGTGGCCGAGCGCGGCGCGCCTTCCAGGATGGCCATCTCCCCGAAGATCTCCGGCGGCTGGAGGATGTCGATGTTCTTCTCTATCTCGCCGACTATCTTGGTGATGCGCACCCGGCCGCCCTGGATGAGGTAGAAGCTGTCGCCCGGTTCGTACTCCGAGAAGATGATCTCGCCGGGCTGGTAGGTCCTGGCGAAGCGGCTGAATCCGGACAGGTCCGACACGGTCAGGTCCCTCCCATGGCGTTGAGCGCCTTCTTGGCCTTGATGCGCGCGCTGGAATCCTCGTCGCCGTTCATGGTCAGCACTTTCTTGAAGAAGCCCTTGGCCCGCTCGGGGTCGCCCTTCTTCTCCCAGGCCTGCCCCATCAGGAACAGCATGTCCGCCATGTCGGGATGCTTGGGCAGGGTCTGGATGATGCGCGTGTAGTGCTGCAGCGCCAGGTCCCACTGGGAGAGCCCCACCAGGCAACGGCCCATGTCGAACTGGGCCTTGGCCGAGTACTCGGGGTCGTCCCCGGCGTCCGCTATGATCTTGAAGCCCTTGAGGGCCTCCTGGTACTTGCCCTGGGAGAAGAGGCTCACCGCGTTGTAGTAGCTCTTGGCGGCGTCCGGCAGTTCCTGTCCCTGCGGGGAGGGCTTGGCCTGGGCGGCCGGCCTGGCCTGCGCCGCCGGCCGGGCTTCCTCCTCCTCCTCGACCTGCTCCGCCTCCTGGAAGGATTTCCGCTGGGCGGCGGCCGGAGAGGCCGAGCCGGCCAGCGGGGCGGGGCCCTTGCCGTCGCCGTAGCGCATGAGGGCGGTCTCGGCGGACTCCAGGTAGCGGCCGGCCTGCTCTGCCATGCGGCCGGCGGGGTAGTAGGTGAGGTAGCGGCCCATGACGTACTTGGCCTGGGAGTACATGCGGTTGCGCAGGTAGTACTCGCCGGTCTTGAACAGGCCCGTCTCCGGGTTCACGGCGCTGGTGTTTTCCATGAGGTTCTCCACCTGCTTGTGCACCCTGCGCAGCTGGTTGGAGAACACCTTGAGCATCTTGATGATGATCCTGATGTTCTGGGCCGCGAAGACCTCGTACTCGGGCACGGTGAACACCAGCACGGACGCGTCCTCGAGCACCACCGCGTTCTCCTCGCGGGGATAGCGGCCCAGGGCGCTCTTCACGCCGAAGAACTCGCCCGTCTGGATCACCTCGCGGATGTCCTTGCCGGTCTCTATGTCGCTGTAGTTGAGGCTCACGCGGCCGCGCTGGAGTACGAATATCTTGTCGCCCTGGTCACCCTGGAAGTAAATGACCGAATTGGCGCGGTATACCCCTACTTTAGGCATCGTCTCCCCTCGGAACCTTGCTGGCTGTCCGCGGCACGAGGCCGCGACTAGGACAGTATACTATACCACGCCCTCCGGCGCCATGACGGGCGCTCCCATTCAGCAATCGAACGGAAGGTACTCCAGCCGCTTCTTGAAGCCCAGGGCCTTCCTGATGGCCTTGTACAGGGTGGCCGGAGCGCCCCTGACGAGCGTGGCCCTGCCGTCTATCTTCACTTCCTCGTAGCCCTCGCCGTCGCCCGGTATGGCGTCGGCGAAGCGGCGCTCCGCGAGCACGGGCACCCCGTCCACGGAGAGGAACTCGATGTCCTCCATCGTGGCCTGTGCCAGGTTCTCGTAGCGGTCGTCGTGCCTGGCCCGGAGCACCATCACGTCCGCCTGCTTGCCGGCGTCCAGGGTGCCGATCCGGTCGGACATGCGGAAGGCCTTGGCCGGGTTCACGGTGACCATGTCGAAGATGGCCCTGGCCGGCAGGTCCTCCCCGTAGAGCGAGCGGTAGGTTTCCCGCGCGAAGCGCATCTCGGCGAGCAGGTTGGGCGAGCCGGTATGCGTCGAGTCGGTGCCTATGGCCACGTTGATGCCGGCCTTCAGGATCTTGCGTATCTTGCAGGTGACGTTGAACATGAAGATGTTGGACGCCGGGCACCAGGAGATCGAGGCCCCGGCCCTGGCCGTCCTGGCGATGTCGTCGTCCGAGAAGCCGATGCAATGGATCAGGAGGTCGTGGTCGTCCAGGCACTTGAGCCGCTCCAGGATGCCGACGCCGTCCTGGGCCTCCGGGTCGAAGCCTTCCTCCAGGTGGGTGATGAACGGCCAGTCGCGCTCCAGGGCCCGCTTGTGCTCGATCTCGATGCCCTCTCCCCACTTCAGCTCGTAGGACGAGCACTCGTGGGCCAGGGTGTACTCCTTGATCACGCGGATGGGCAGCCTGGGTATGTGCGGGTCGTTCAGTTCGTGGGGGAAGTGGTCGTTCACGGTGGCCACGCCGGAGAACAGGTTCTTGTACGCGGAGAGCATGTAGCGCTGCTCGGCGTTCAGGTTGGCCCGCTCCTCGTAGACCGGCGAGGACTTGAGGTCCGCGTCCCAGTACGACCAGTTGAGGTAGAAGTTGTCGCCCTTCGGGCCGACCCGGGGCAGGTAGTTGCCGTTCATGTGGTCATGGACGTTGATCAGCGCCGGGTAGACGACGGAGGAACCCTTGAGGTCGAACGACACGCCGCCTTTCCCTCCGGAGCCGATCCGGGAACCGCTTATGGACAGCTCTCCCCCGGCGGTTATGCTCCCGCCGGAGACGATGTCCGCGTCCGTAAAGGTGTATTGCGTCACGATAGACCATCCTTGCCCGGGAACGCCAGGCGTCCCCCCGACTTGACTGTACAGCTTCCATTATATTTCGGCCATTGCGGCGGAAATATTGACAGATAACGTCCCGGCGCGCCCCGACGCCCGTCCGGACCGGTCCGCGGACCCCGGCCGGACCCCCTGGGCCGCCCGCCGGGTCGGGAGCGCCGGCCCGCCGGAAACTTGATTATAGTGTTATTTTACGTTCTCTCCGTGTACATAATCCGCGCTTTGTTCTAGTATGTCCTGAGGTCGGCGGCGGTGCCCGGGGAGGACGGGTTCCATGCGCCGGACGCGCGGTACTTCAAGGAAAATGTCATGATCAATATCAGGGAATACGAGCTTTTGACCCTGGAAACGGGTTCATACCGGGACATAGAGCTGGAAATCCTCAAGGAGACGCTTTCCGCCTGGAAAGACAGCCCCGGGGCGCCCTACGAGCTCATAGAGCTGCGCGACGGCGCCGTGCTCGCCGGGTTCTGCCTGTTCTACCGCTCTCCCAACACGGACTACACCTTCGACATCCACACCTTCGTGGTGGGGCGGGACTACCGCAACAAGGCGGTGGGCCCCAGGCTCCTGGAGCTCCTGGAGGAGCGCCTGCTGGAGCGGACCGGCTACGCGGTGATACGGATAGAGACCTCCCGGCTCAAGGAGACCGCCATCGGGGACGGATTCTTCCCCGCGGCAGGCTTCCAGACCATGGGTCACATCCCCGGCTTCTACGAGGCCGACAACGATTACTACATCTACGTCAGGGCGGTGAGCGCCGGGAAACCCCGGCGCGACGACGGCGACGGTCCCGGTGACGGCGGCCGGGACCCCGGCTGACCAGGCGGAAACGGAGCCAGGCCATGAACCGTGAACAGGCAGACTTCACCCGCGCCCACGAGGCGATCGCCGCCATCAGGCAGGCCATGGCCGGCCGACTGGTGGGCAAGCGCGACATGGTTGACGGCATCCTGACCGCAGCCATGTCGGAGGGCCACATCCTGCTGGAGGGGGTGCCCGGCCTGGCCAAGACCCTCGCCGTGCGGCTCTTCGCCGCCGCGACGGGCCTGAGCTACAAGCGCATCCAGTTCACCCCGGACCTCCTGCCGGGCGACGTCACCGGCACCCTGTTCTACGACGCCTCCACGGGCCGCTTCGTCCCCCGGGAAGGCCCGGTCTTCGCCAACATCGTGCTGGCCGACGAGATCAACCGCGCTCCGGCCAAGGTGCAGTCCGCCCTCCTGGAGGCCATGGAGGAGCGCCAGGTGACCATGGGCGACCGCAGCCTGCCCCTCCCGTCGCCCTTCCTGGTGCTGGCCACCCAGAATCCCATCGAGCACGAGGGGACCTTCCGCCTGCCGGAAGCCCAGCTCGACCGTTTCATGCTCAAGCTGCTGGTGGACTACCCGGAAGCGTCCGAGGAACTGGACATCGTGCTGGGCAACGCCGACGCGGCGGCCGGCCGGGGCCGGGAGCCGTCCGCCGGGATGCCGCCGGTGGACCCCGGCGCGCTGGATGCGATCAAGGCCGCCGTGCGGGCGGTCCGGTTCGAGCGCGACGCGGTCTCCTACGCCGTCGCCGTGGTCAGGGCCAGCAGGCCGGGTGCCGGCGCGGCGTCCTCTCCCCCCGCGGTCCGCGAGCTGTCCCGCCTCATCGAGTACGGGGCCAGCCCGAGGGCCTCCATAGCCCTGCACCGCGCTGCGCGGGCGGCGGCCCTCCTTGCCGGGCGCGAGTACGTGTTGCCGGAGGACGTGAAGCGGGCCGCCCCCGCCGTGCTCAGGCACCGCATCGTGCCCTCCTACGAGGCCGAGGCCGAGCGCATCGCCCCGGACGCCATCATCAAGGGCATCCTGGCCGCCGTACCCCTGCCCTGATGGACCGGGAGTCGCTGCGCCGGAGGATACGCCGCCTCGCCTTCGCCTCCCCCGCGCTGTCCCGCGCCGTCATGTCCGGCAACTTCCGCTCGGCCTTCAAGGGAAGGGGCATGGACTTCGACGGCCTGCGGGAGTACGACCCGGGTGACGACGCCCTGCGCATGGACTGGAACGCCACCGCCCGCTTCTCCAAGCCCTACGTCAAGACCTGGCGGGACGACCGGAACCTGACGGTCTACCTGCTCCTGGACGAGTCCCGGTCCATGGATTTCGGGGAGGGCCGCACCAAGCGGGAGACCTGCGCCCTGGCGGCCTCGCTCCTGGCCTGGGCCTGCACCCTCAACGGGGCCCGCGTGGGCGCCCTGTTCTTCGGCGGCGACGACCCCCGCCACCAGGAACCCGCCGCCGGGGAATCCAAGGCCTGGGCCCTGGTCGGGCGCATCGCCGCGGGGTCCGCCCGGTCGGCCTGCGGTTCCGGGCTCGACCGCGCCCTGGACTCGGCGATGCTGCACCTGAAGCGCAGGAGCCTGGTGGTGGTGATGAGCGACTTCATGACCGCCGGCTGGGCCCTCCCCCTGGCCAGGCTCGCCAGGCGACACGACCTTGCGCTGGTCAGGATCCACGACCGGCTGGACGGAAGCGCGCCGCCGGTCCGCTTCGCCATGCGGGCCGTCGATTCGGAGTCCGGCCGGCCGCGTCTGGCATTGCCGCGCTCGGAGGCCTGGAAGGAAGGCCTGGCCTCGGCCGCGAGCGCCGCCAGGCTGGAGTGGCTGTCCGCCGCCGCCGCCGCGCGCGCGCCCAGCCTGGACCTGGACTCGGCTTCCGATCCCGCCCAGGCCATGGTGGACTTCTTCGGCCGGAGGAGGCGCGCGTGAACCGGGCGCCCTCCCTCCCGGCGCTGGCAGCCATCGCCTGCATCGCCTGCCTGCCCCTGCCCGCGGAGGTCCGCATCCTGTCCGTGGAGTTCGACCCTCCGCTCTACGTCTCCGGCGAGCTGACCCGCGCCTACGTCGCCTGGGACGACGCCGGCGTCGCCTGGTCTCCCACGGTACGGGAGGACGGCTTCCCCGAGCCGTCGCCCACCGGCCCGGTGATCCGATCCGCCACCCTGGCCACACGGTCGGGCCGCGCGGTGCTTTCGGTGGAGTTCACCCCATGGCGGCCCGGTCCCGGTACCCTGCCGCCGCTTTCCGTGGGCGGCGTGTCGTTCCCACCCATCCCCCTGGAGACCGCCTCCGCGCTGGCGGGCCATGAAGGCTGGGTTCCATCGCCCCTGCCGCAGCTGGAGCCCGAGGGCCTGCGCACGAGGGTCTACCTCCTGGTGGCCGCCCTCCTGGCGCTGGCCGCCCTCGCGGGCTTCGCCTCGCTGCGGCTCATGCCCTGGCTCAGGCTCCTCCTGGGCCGGTGGACCTTCGCGCGGGCCAGGCGGGAGTTCGACGCCCTGCTCGATTACCTCCTGGAGGCGGATCGGGACGGGCCGGACGCCTGGGCCCTGCTCTGTTCGGGGCTCCGCCGCTACCTCGGCACCCGTTCGGGAGCCAATATCCAGGCGCTCACCCCGGGCGAGCTCCGCTCCCTGGCTCCGGGAGCCCTGCCGGAAGGCGCGGCCGGGGAGGCGGCGGCCATCCTGGAACGGGGTGACCGCATCCGTTTCGCGGGAGAGGCGGGCGGGGGCCTGGCCGCCGCGCTCGCGGCCGCCCGGACGCTCGCGGACCGTGTCGAGGAGGCGCTCCGGCAGCCCGCTTCCGGGACGGCGGCGGGCAGGGGCAGCCCATGATCGTATTCGACCATCCCGCCGCCCTTTCCCTCTGCGCAGCCCCCCTGGCATGGGCGCTGCTGCACGGACTGTCCCGCCGGCGGGGCCGGCGCGGCTTTTCCCTTCCCCTGGACCACTGGGGCGGGCGGCCCGTGCCGGATGCGCCCGCCGGTTCCAGGATACTGCTCTCCGCGGGTGCCTGGGCCGTGGCCGCGGCCTGGCTGCTCCTGTCGGTGGCCGCCGCCGGTCCGTCCAGCGTCCACAGGACCGGGCTGCCCGGGCGGGCGGAACTGGACCTGGTGTTCGTGGTGGACGTCTCCCCGAGCATGGCTTCCATGGACCTCCGGCCGGACAGGCTGTCGGCGGCCCGGGACTTCATCCGGCGCTACCTGGCCGACGGCGGGGACGGCGCTTCGGGGGCCTCCGTGGGCATCGTGGCCTTCGGCGGCAGCGCGGCCCTCGCGTGCCCGCCCACCACGGACTACGCCACGCTCGCCGGGAGGCTGGAGGCCCTGGCGCCCGGCATGTACGGCGACGGCACCGCGATCGGGCAGGGCCTGGCGCTGGCCTTCCGCCACCTGTCCACGGGTTCGGGATCCAGGAAGGTCGCCGTGCTGCTCACCGACGGCGAGGACAACGTGGGTCTGGTCGATCCGACGGCCGCCGCCTCGGCCTTCGCGCGGGCGGGGGCCGGACTGGTCGTCCTGGGCCTGGGCACCCGCGGCGACGTGCCCTTCCGGTACACCGATCCCTCCACCGGGGAGGTCCTCAGCGGCTCCTACCGCAGCGAGTACGACGAGTCGGCGCTCTCGGCCCTGGCCCGCGCGGCAGGCGGCGCGTTCCTGCCCACGCCGGACGAGGAAGCCCTGGCCCGGGCCCTGCCCGCGCTGGGACGGGCCGGCGGTCAGCTCTCGGTCCGGCCTTCAGGGAGCCT
>JAKLIU010000420.1 GCA_022709445.1 Spirochaetota bacterium
GGCGTCCGGCGTGATCATGCTTAGGCACCGGGCCGTGTGGCTCTCCGGCGCACGCTTGAAGCGGCTCGTGTCGCCGCCGCAGGCGGCGAAGGCGTCCAGATAGTAGTCGCCGTCGGCGTCCCCGCCCACCTTGCCGACGAAGGCCACGGGCAGGCCCAGCTTCGCCAGGGCGGCGATGGTGTTGGCCGCCGCGCCGCCGGGGGCGCGGGCGGGCGGCTCGGGCAGGGACTCCACGAGGGCGCGCTGCTCCTCCGGGGAGACCATGAGCATGCCGCCCTTCTCGCCGGGCACGCCGGCCAGAAAGGCCTCCGGCACGCGGGCCAGGAGGTCCACGATGGGCGCGCCGACGCCGATGACTTTCCGCATGACGCGCCTCCTACTTTACGGCGCTCTTCAGGGCGTCCACCTTGTCGGTCTTTTCCCAGGGGAAGCAGTCCCGGCCGAAGTGGCCGTAGGCCGCCGTCTGGCGGTAGGACCAGCCCTTCGGGGCGAGCAGGCCGAGGTCGCGGATGAGCGCCGCCGGGCGGAAGTCGAAGAGGCCGCCGTCCTCCAGCACCTGCTGGAGCCGCTCGTCGGACACTTTGCCGGTGCCGTAGGTGGACACGTTGATGCTCATGGGCTTCGCCACGCCGATGGCGTAGGCCACCTGGATCTCGCACTTGGACGCGAGGCCCGCGGCCACGATGTTCTTCGCCGCGTAGCGCGCGTAGTAGGCCGCCGACCGGTCCACCTTGGACGGGTCCTTGCCGGAGAACGCGCCGCCGCCGTGGGAGCCGACGCCGCCGTAGGTGTCCACGATGATCTTGCGGCCCGTGAGGCCGGAGTCGCCGTGGGGACCGCCAACAACGAAGCGCCCGGTCGGGTTCACGTAGTACTCGGTCTTGTCGGTGAGCAGGCCCGTCGGCCCGAGCACGGTCTTGACCACCTCGATGAGGTCCGCGCGGATCTGCTCCAGCGGCACCTCGGCGGTCTGGTGGGACACGACGACGGTCGTGATGGCCTTGGGCTTTCCGCCCTCGTAATAAACCGACACCTGCGACTTGGAGTCGGGGCGCAGGTAGGGGATACTCTTCGCGCGGCGGATTTCCGCGAGTTCGCTGAGAAGCTGGTGGCTGAACTGGATCGGCGCCGGCATCAGCTCGGGCGTCTCGTCGCTGGCGTAGCCGAACATCATGCCCTGGTCGCCCGCGCCCTGCTCCGTGTAGAGGCCCTGGCCCTCGTTCACGCCCTGGGCAATGTCCGGCGACTGGCCGTGCAGGCAGTTCATGTACAGGAAGGTGTCGTAGCTGAAGCCGACCTCGTCCCCGATCAGCGCGCGGTCGTAACCGATGGCCTTGACCACGTCACGGGCGATGCGCTCGGGGGTGACGCTGTCCCAGCCCGCGCAGGTGATCTCCCCGGCGCTGGCGACGAAGTTGGTGGCCGCCAGGGTCTCGCAGCCCACATGTGAGTTCGGGTCCGCCGCGAGGCACGCGTCCAGAATGCCGTCGGAAATCTGGTCGCAGACCTTGTCCGGATGCCCTTCGGACACGGACTCGGAGGTGAAAACGTGGTTGGACGTCAGTTTGCTCATGAAAAACCCTTCTCCCGCCGGAAAACCGGCGAATTTCGGGCCGCCTCCGGAACGGAGCGCGGTCACAGCCATAGGGGAAACACGGGGGGAATGATACCCGATTCCCGGGGGGAATGGCGAATCCGGGGGGGGGACAGGCTTCAGGCTTCAGGCTACAGGCTAATACCATTCACTTTAGAATCTTTAGGCCTGTGCATGGTGGCAGGGCTCGGGACCGGGTTTTGGGGGCGCAGGGAA
>JAKLIU010000421.1 GCA_022709445.1 Spirochaetota bacterium
CAGTGCCTGGCGTCAAGCATGCGTATCACGGGTTCGAGCGTGAGGAAGGGGTACGCCAGTTCCAGCCTGCCCGCGCGTCCGCCCGCCTTGAAGGCGAACGATACGAGCACGATCATCTCCGTTGGCGGGACGATCTGGCAGAAGCGGGAGTTGGTCTCTATCTGGGCCAGCCTGGGCTTGATTTCGAGCACGGGAGCCCAGACCTCGCCCAGCGCGGATGCCAGTCCGGCAATGAGCCGTTCCAGGTTGGCGAACTCTATGTCGGTGATATCCCCGGGCCTGGCCGGCTCGCCCTCGCGGGGAGTCGCGCCGAACATGCGCTCGATGACGGCGTCGGCCGCCTCGTGGTCGACCTGCATCACGATCTGCCCCGGCAGCGGATCCATGCCGAGCACGCAGAGCACCGTCGGCCTGTCCGCCAGGGGCTCCGCGTACTCCTGCCAGGTCATCTGGTCGACCTTCTCCAGCGAAAGGTCGCAGAGCATCCTCAGGTTGGCGGACAGTATGGTGGCCGAGCGCGCGGCGAACTCGACCGAGATGTTCTGCATGGTGCGCAGCTGGTCGCGGGTGAACTTGTCAGGCCTCCTGAAGTCGTAGGCTTTCACCCGCCCCAGCGCGTCGGGCCCGCCCTTGAAGCCCAGGAGCGCGGAAATCCCTCCCGCCGGGCTCATGGCGCCCTCCCCCGGCCGGCCAGCTCGGTCACCCGTATTCCGAAGTTTTCGTCGATGACCACCACTTCGCCCCGCGCGATGGTCTCGCCGGCGGCCAGGAGGTCCACCGGCTGTCCAGCCATGGATTCCAGCCCCACGATGGTGCCCTCCCCTATCGAGGCCAGTTGCCTGACCGAGAGGCTCCGCTCGCCCAGCACCACCTGCACGCGCACCATCGCCTCGTCCAGCGTTCCCGTCTTCCTCATCGTCCCGCCTCCTTGTACAGCCTGGTCACCGTGAAGCCCAGCTTCCCCCGCCTGCGTGAAATCCTGCCCTCCGCGATGGCGACGCCTCCCACCTCCAGCCATGCGAGCGCGCCATCCGGCCGGCGCATCGACAGCGCGCCCGTCCGGGTCGCCCTGTCGGCCTCCGCCGCGCTCATCTCGGTCTCGGCGAGCACCACGCAGGCTTCCAGCTCCAGGCCGCCTATCCCGGCCCGCTTGCCCGTGTCGTCCATGGGTTCCTCCTTCCATGTACCATGACGGTACTCCGCCGCGCGCGCGCGGTCTTGCACGATCTTGAGGAAGGGAGGCAGGAAAGCGGCACTATCTTGAGGATTGGCGGAAGGCGCGGGGCGATACCCCGGTGATGCGCAGGAAGTAGCGGTTGAAGAAGGAAAGGTTGCGGTAGCCCACCGCCTGGGACACTTCCAGGATGGACAGTTCGGAAGACTTGAGCAGGGCGCAGGCCCGCGCCACCCGGCGGCGGTTCAGGTACTCGAAGAGCGGGCATCCGGCGAGTTCCTTGAAGCGGCGGGAGAAGTCGCTGACGTTGGTGGCGCAGCGTTCCACGAAGAACTCCAGGCTGAAGGTGTCCTCGTAGCGCTCATCCACGTACCGGACGGCGTCGGCCACCGACCAAACGCCATCGGGAGGCCGCCAGCGTGCCGGGGTCGCGGACAGGGCGCGGGAAGCCGTCACCAGGAACTGGAGGACCAGGGCCCCTGCCATCGCGTCCGAACCCGGTTTCCCGGAGGCCAGCTCGTCCTGGACCTGGGCGGCGATCGCGTCCAGCCTGGCCGCGTCCTCGGTGGACAGCCGCTCCCAGGCCGTGGTGCCGGTGAGCATCGCCCCGGGG
>JAKLIU010000422.1 GCA_022709445.1 Spirochaetota bacterium
TCCAGTACGGAGGTTCGGTGAAGCCGGACAACGTGGCGGAGCTGATGGCCAAGCCCAACATCGACGGCGCCCTGGTGGGCGGGGCATCGCTCAAGGCGGAAAGCTTCGTTCCCATAGCGTCCTTCAGGTAGCGCGGGCACGGACCGGCCTGAGCCCTTGCGCGGCCCGGCCGATCCGGAGTATCATCCCGCGATGCCGCCCGCGCCGCTGGCGGCAGTCCATACGCATCACATTCGGAGTCAACAAGATGGGATTTTTCGGTATCGTCCTTCTGGTGCTCTTCGCCGTCGTCTGCGCCCTCCTCGTGTTCATGGTCATCATCCAGGACCAGGAAGGCGAGGGCCTCGGCGGCATCTTCGCCGGAGCCGGCAACGCCGCCTTCGGTTCGCGCTCGGCGAACGTGGTGGTCAAGTTCACCTATGTTTTGGGAGCGCTCTTCTTCGTGCTCGCCTTCAGCCTCGCCCTGGTCAACCGAGGCGCGGGCGGCGACGTGGAAGCGGCCGCCAGGGCCCAGGCCGCCGGGACCGCCACGCCCTACTACGAGCAGGACGCCGCCGCGACGACCGAACCCGCGCCATCGACCGGCGACTCGGTGATCGAGACGCCCCAGGAAAGCCCGCTCCCCGCCACTTCCGGGCAGTAACGACGCAGGTCCGGTCCCCCGCCATGCCCACGCCCAGGTCATCCATGCGGTTTCCGGGGCAACGGGCGGGCGATCCGGACAACGGCCCCCGCCGACGGGACGGTGCTTGAGGTGCAGGATCACTACCAGGTGCTCGGCGTACCGCCCGACGCCTCCCCGAAAGACATAAAGAGCGCCTTCAGGCGCGTCGCCAAGCTTTCCCATCCCGACATAGCGGGCTCCTCGGATGAGTCGATGCGCCTCATCCTCGAGGCGTACTCCGTGCTGTCCGACCCGCGTTCCCGCCGGGAGTACGACCGGGGCCGGCTGCGCATCGTCAAGGCCGACCGTCCGGGGAGCTTCGACTACCGCGCCTGGCTCAAGGAACGGCTCGACGACCCGGAGTACGCAGCCAAGCTGGTCATCTACGACCTGCTCCACGGTTTCGAGGACGAGGCGCTCCGGCTCTACGACGGCATGCGCGGCCGCGACGATGCCCGGCTCGAGCGTTTTTTCGAGCGTCCGGAGGCGATGGACGCCGAGTTCTGCATAGCCGAGGAACTGGCTTCCCGCGGGCGCTTCGCGGACGCTTTCGAGGTGCTCGCGAAGCTCGTCGCCATGGAACGGAAGTCTCCCGGATTCGGCTATTTCTACGATGTCGTGCTCATGAGGTTCCGGCGACTGGTGCTCGAAGACCTGGGCAGGACCCTGGAACCCGAGGCGGAGCTGGACCTCCTGCACCGGGCCCTCTCCCTCTCCAGTTCCGCGGAGAACGACGCGCAGTTCTGGAGGCGCGCGGCGGAGCTGCAGCTCAGGCTCGGCCGTCCGCGGGAAGCCGCCGAAGCCACCGGGCGGGCCCTGGCCCTGAAACCCAGGCTGCCCGGGCTCCGGTCGCTCCAGCGCCGGGCGGGAGCCGCCGCCCAGGCGTCCCCCTGAGCCCGGCCGGGGCCCCGCGCCCGTGCCCTTGATGCCCGACGCTCTTTTCCTTTAACCTAGGGCGTCCCTGTTTGTTGTCAACGCGAGGCCCCCGCGCCACCCGCGCGCGCCGGCCCGAGCATCCTATCGGGAGTAACCATGAAGAAGCACCTGGCACTGTTCATCGCGCTCGTGGCGGTGGCGGTCACCCCGTTCGCGCAAGCCATCGGCACCACCCT
>JAKLIU010000423.1 GCA_022709445.1 Spirochaetota bacterium
CGCCGCCGTGGGTTCCTCGCGGGATCCATGGAGGAAAGTCCGGGCTCGACAGGGTGCGACGCCGGCCAACGGCCGGGCGCCGTCCCGGCGACGGGACGGCGACAGACAGCGCAACAGAAAGCGTACCGCCGGCGGTGAAAGCCGTCGGCAAGGGTGAAAAGGTGGGGTAAGAGCCCACCGCGCGCGCGGCAACGCGCGTGGCACGGCAAGCCTCGTCGCGAGCAAGGCCGAACAGTGGGGGCGTTACCCGCGCAGGGGGGCGCCGCGAGAGCGGTTGCTTCCCGTCCCACGGGTTGGTCGCGAGAGCGGGAAGGCGACTTCCCGCCAAGATGGATGGCGGCCGCCGCGGAGCGATCCGCGGCACAGAACCCGGCTTACAGGCCCGTCCCTTTTTCTTCCTTTAATTGACTATACCCCGTCTCCCGTGCTAGAAATACACAGTCCCATGAATCCTATCCATCCCGGTTACGCGCGCAACAACGACCCCTACCTCAGGAAACGCAGGGTGCGTCGCCTGCTCGTCTCCCTCGCGGTCCTGGCGGGGCTTTCCGCGCTCGGCTTCCTTGCCGTGGCCGGCGTGCGCGCGCTGGGCGCCGGAGCGGGGCGCGGGAAGCCGACCCGCGCCGAGACCCTGGAACTGTGGGAGTCCGGGGACTATGCGTCCCTCCTCGCGGCCTGCGACTCCGCCCTCGCGGTCGACCCGCTCGATTCCTTCTTCCTGACCTTCAAGGGTTTCGCCAGCTTCTATTCGGGTACCGCGGTCCCCGAGGCGGAGGAACGGCTGGCCCTCATGGACGAGGCCATCTTCTCGCTCCGCAAGGCCCTGGTGGACCCCAAGGCCCCGCTGGTCCCGCAGGTCCGGTACGTGCTCGGCAAGGCCTACTTCCACAAGGGGCAGGATTACTACGACGAGGCCCTGGCCGAGCTGGAAGCGGCGGTGGGCGGTGGCTATTCGCCCGTGGACGCCTGGGAGTACCTGGCCCTGGCCGCGCAGGCCACCGGGCAGACCCAGCTGAGCCTCGGGTATTTCGCGGAGGCCATGAGCCGCTACCCCGAGTCGTCCGAGCTCAAGCTGGCCGCCGCAAGGGCCAGCCTGGATTCGGGGGACCTGGCCAAGGCCGAGTCCCTGGCCCTTTCCGCCGCCGCCTCCACCGAGGATGCCTACCTCCTGGAGCGCGCCGATTTCCTGCTCGGAGAAGTCTGCCGCGCGGGCGGGCGCCACGACGAGGCCCTGGCGCGGTACGCCGCGATCAGGGAACGCAATCCGGAATCCGCGGATGCATGGTACCACGAAGGTCTCGTTCTCGCGGACAAGGGGGACGCGATCGGGGCGAGGGCGGCCTGGCGCAAGGCCATTTCAATAGACCCGATGCACGCGGGAGCCAGGCAGAAGCTGGCCGAGCGATCATAGAAGCACTGACAAGGAGCCCCCAACATGGCCAGAAAGCATTTCTTCGATTCATTCTCCCTGGACATAGGCATCGACCTCGGTACCTGCAATACCCTCGTCTACGTGCGCGGCAAGGGCATCGTCATCAACGAGCCATCGGTGGTGGCGGTCGAGCGCGGCACCAAGCGCGTGCTCGCGGTGGGGACGGAAGCCAAGCGCATGCTGTGGAAGACGCCCGGGAACATCATCGCCATCCGTCCGCTGCGGGACGGTGTGATCGCGGATCCCGACACCACCGAGAAGATGATCAAGTACTTCATCCAGAAGGTGATTCCCAGGCGCTGGTTCATCAAGCCGCGCATGGTGATCGGCATACCCACCTGCATCA
>JAKLIU010000424.1 GCA_022709445.1 Spirochaetota bacterium
GGTGGTCATGGCTGCCAGCCCGGCCGACGGCCTGGCCCGTGCCGCCCTGGAACGCCGGGCCGACGCCATCGTGGTGGGCTGGGGCGCGGCCGGCCGCCGGGCCTCGCATGAATCGCCGCTCACCCACGACGCACTTGCGCGGGCCACCTCCCGGATGCTGGTGTCGGTCAGGAGGCCGGAATCCTTCAGGGACGCCAAGCGCCTGGTGGTGGCCGTCCCGGCCGGCGCCCAGGCCTTGGAGGGCTTCCGGGAGGCGGTCCTCTCCGCCGGCCGGGCCTGGGGCAATCCCCTGAGCGCCGCTGAATGGTTCATCGTGGGAGGAGGCTCGCGCGATCTGGCTGCGGCCCTGCGCGGCCTGGCCGGGTCCGTCACGCCCGGCGAAGTCTCCAGCTGGCGGGAGATGCCCGCCGCTCTCCGCCGGGCGGGCAAGGCCGCCTTCGCCATCATGGCTGCCCGTCCCGGTTCCCGCGCCTGGACCCCGGGTTCAGACCGGATGTCGGTGGTCCTGGGCGACGCCTTCCCCGAGGCTCCCATGGCCATCTTCTACCTGGCCGGGGAGCCGGGCGGGCAGGACGACGGGACGGCGCGGAAACCGGGGGACGGAGCGGCGGCGGAGGCGGGTCCGGACTGGCCTCCCCTCTTCCTGGCCGCGGCATCGGCCTCCCGGATACTGCCGCGGATGGCCGAACCCGCGCTCGTGGACGCAATCCGCGCGCTGACCGCGACCCTCTTCCCGGCCGACCGGGCCGCGGCGGCCGGACTGGCCCGGGAGTTCTCCGCCATCGCCCGCAGGGAGCCCATAGAGCTGGAACCGGGGGTGCTGCTCCTGCACGCGCATTCGCCGGGCCTCCGCCTCCCCTCGGTGGCCATCGGGGCGCGCCGGGAAGGCTGGCCCCTGTCCGCCCTCCGGCGGCCGGTGACGGTGGTCGTCGCCCTCTGCTCCCCGGCGGAGGCCGGTCCGGCCACCCACCTGGAGGCCCTGACCCAGGTGGCGACTGCCTTCAGGGACGGAGACCTGGCGCGGCGCCTGCTTTCCGGGGAGGCTGACGGCCGGGCCGGCGGGCTCCCGCCCCGGCTTGCGTAAACCGCCGGACCGGGGGATAATGCCCGACCATGAAAGATTACGCCGCGATACTCGCCCGGCCGCATACGGCCGAGGTCATCGACAGGCTCGTGCGCTATGCCAAGATAGAGACCACGAGCGACCGCCACGAAGAAAAGATCCCCTCCACCCAGTCCCAGTGGGAACTCGCCAGGCTCCTGGTGGCCGAGCTCAAGGGCCTGGGCATCGAGGACGTCTCCATCGACGACCACTGCTACGTGATCGCCCGCGTCCCCGCCAGCCCCGGCTGCGAGGGCAAGCCGGCCATCGGCTTCATGGGCCACGTGGACACGGCCAGCGACGCCCCGGGCAAGGACGTCAAGCCGCGCGTCGTGACGGGCTACGACGGGAAGGCCCTGCAGCTCTCGCCGGGCTGGACCCTGGATCCGGCCGAGTTCGCGGAGCTCCTCGACTACAAGGGCGATACTATCATAACCACCGACGGCACCACCCTCCTGGGCGCGGACGACAAGGCCGGCATCGCCATCGTCATGACCGCCTTCTCCGCCATCCTCAAGGACCCGTCCTTCCGCCACGGCCCGCTCTACGCGATCTTCACCCCCGACGAGGAGACCGGCAAGGGCATGGACCTGTTCCCCCTGGCCAGGCTCAAGGCCGACGCCTGCTACACCCTGGACGGCGGCAGGGGCGGCGAGATCGAG
>JAKLIU010000425.1 GCA_022709445.1 Spirochaetota bacterium
GACCGGCGCTCTCTACGCCACGGCCTTCGTGGAGGCTGCCGTGTCGGCGGGCGCGGACAAGCGCTGGGTGATACGGCACCACATCCTGCCCTTCCTGGGCGAGGAGCTCCTGGAGATCTTCGCGGAGCAGACCGTCGCGGTGCTCAAGCTGGTGGGGCGGCTGGGGATCTTCTTCATGTTCATCGGGGGGACCACGCTGACCCTGGACCCGCCCATACTGACCTCGACCACGGGCGAGATAGCCGGGCTGATCGGGCTGTACCGGCCCAGGCTCCTGGCCACGCGCTGGCTCCTGGCCTTCCCGCTGGCGAGCTACGTGCTGGTGCTGGCGGCCTTCAGGCTGTTCGCCTCGGGCCTCCGGGAACGGGAGCGGAAGAACCGCCGCGTCACCGGCTAGGAGGCGGGAACCTGGCCGGCCGGGGCCTGTCGCAGGTACTCGAGGGCCTTGGGCTCGGCATAGAAGATCCGGACGTACTCCTTGAGGTTGACCAGGTCCAGGACCTCGCTCACCTTGGGGGGCACGTTGAGCAGGACCACGTCCCCGCCCAGGGGCTGGAGGCTCTTCTTGAAACGGATGATGGTGCCTATGCCCGTGGAATCCACGTAGTTCATGTTCTCCATGTTCAGGATGAACTTCCTGATGCCGCCGTCGATGAGCGCCTGCACCAGCACGGCCGTCTCCTGGGCGTTGTCCATGCCCAGGCTGCCCCGCAGGCTGAGGCGGCAGATGTAGTCGCAGCCGTCCTCGCACTGGGTGGCTCCCTCCCGCAGGGGCAAGAGCTCGATGTAATGGATATTCGCCATGCGACGAGGATACGACATCGGGCCCGGGTCCGCAAGGGCGCCGCTCCGAAGGAGCGCGGGACGCCGGCGCGCTAGATCCTGGCCTTGACGCGGGCCTGGGCCTCGATGGCTTCGGTCATGCCCGGATTGAGCCTGAGGGCGCGGGCGTAGAGATCGGCCGCCCGCGCGTACTCGCCCAGGGCCTCCACGGCGCTGCCGTAGCGGAACCACCAGCGGGCTATGTTGCCCTCGCGGTAGGTGGCGATGCTGTAGGCTATGTCGGCGTGGTCGTAGCGCTTGGCGCGGAGGTAGGCCTCGCCCATGTAGAAATAGGCCGTGGCCACGCGGTCGGCGTACTCGCCGGCGTTCTCTATGTAGCGCTGCAGGAACTTGAGGGCGGAGGCGTCGTCGTTCAGGTGGAAGTAGGACTCGCCCATCACCTCCACGATGCGGGCGTCGAACTTGACCTTGAGGGCCGCGGTGCCGGTCGACACCACTTCCTTGAACCGGTCCAGCCTGAACAGGCTCCAGCACTTGACCGTGTAGGCGTCCATGCGGGTGGGGTCGGATGCCAGCTCGCGGTCGCAGACCGTGATGGCCTCGCGGTACTTGACGGCCGCCTCCGTTTTCTTGCCCGCCGTGTCCAGGTTGCGCCCCTGGTTGTACAGCAGCAGGGCGTCGGCCTTGGCCGCGGGGCTTGCCGGGGACAGCGCGCCGGTGGCCGGGGGAAGGGTCGCGGGGGCGGTCGCCGCGGATTCGGGCGGCGGGGCGGGTTCCGGCTCCTGGAGCGGGCCTATCTCCTGGGCGCCGGCCAGGGAGAGGGAAAGCGCGGCGGTCAGGGCCAGCAGGACGGCAAGTCTTTTCATAACGGCACTCCAGGACGACAGGGGTTCACGAAACGGCGGCGGCCTGGCCCATTATGGCCCGGGCCGCCGCCGG
>JAKLIU010000426.1 GCA_022709445.1 Spirochaetota bacterium
ACTCCTCCGGGCCTTTCCAGGCGGACTGCAGCTACGTCCGCACGCCCGACCCCTTCGGCGGCGTGTTCGAGGAAGGCGGCGCGAACCTGGCCTGGGACAACTGGCGCCTCGTAGCCTTCGAGCTCTCGCTCGGCGCGGGCGGGCTCAGTGCCCGAAACGGCTTTGTCATCAACCTCCGCGAGGAAGCCGAGCGCGAGGGGGTCCTGAACGGCGACCGCGCCGCCATCGTCGCGGCCACGGTGGTGGAGCTGCGCTTCGGTCCCGGCTGGACGCCCGAGCTCGACCCGGGCGCTTACGCGGATCCCTGGGTATCCCTCCCGGGCCTGGGCGACCTGGCCATCGCCTCCGTCGAACTCAGCCTGGCAGACGGAGCCCTCGTCGCGATCGTCGAGGCGCGCGAACCGGGAGAGGACGAATGGGACCTGGCCCAGGCGCCCTTTTCGCGCGCGACCATCGACGGCCGCGGCGAGGTGGTTGCGTCCGAAGCGCGCGGGGGCACCGCGTCCTTCGGGTGGGAGGGCGCCTTCCAGCTGGAGTTCAAGGCCGAGACCGCCGGCGTCCCCATGACGGGTTCGGGCCTCGTGCGCCTGCCCGGGTCGCTCGGGGGCGGCGAGTTCCAAAGCGCCGACGGCGCGGTCACCGCCTGGCCCGGCAGCTACTGGGAAGGCGAGAACTACTTCGAGGTCTCGGCCTTCGCCGAGCCAGTGCGCGTCCGCTACGCCGGCTGGGACTTCACGCTGGAAGACGCATCCATCGGCCGCGGCGGCGACATGAAGCACATCTGGGCCTTGCTGGCCCCGAAGGGAGTCCTGGCGTGGCGCGACTCGCTGATTCCCATCGAAGGGCTCGCGTTCTCGGACGAAGGCTACGGGTTCGGCCCGGGACTGCTCGCGGAGCTGACGGTCCTGCCTATCTTCGAAGGGCGCTTCCGGATGCAGGAGGTCTACTTTCATGAGGACGGCCTCTCCACCCGTGGCTTCCTCGGGCTGCCGGAGGAGTTCGGCGGATTCTCGATCTACATCGATCGCCTGTTCCTGTACCCGGACGGCTCCTTTGACATGGCCGAACCTGTGTGGGCGTACGGCTTCTACCTGGCCGCGGGCGGCTTCGAGCTCGAGGACGGGTGGCTTTCGGATGATGGATTCCACTTCGGCTCCCTGGCCTTCGATCCCGCCTGGCAGGCGGTCGACGGGAGCGTCCGCCTCCATGGCGGAGTCTTCCCGAACGGGGGAGGCCTGGAATCCCATTCCTGCGATCCGGTCCGCATCGACGGCTTCGCGTTTTACGGAGAGGCCGGGGTGCGCGACGGCGTCTTTATCCTGTCCGGCGGCGCGTACTATCCCGAGGCCCTTCCCTACGGTCTCGGACGGCGCGTTCCGGCCGAGGTCCTCATTCCCCTCGACGGGTCTGCGCCCTCGGTGCGGTCCTCTGTCGAGGATGAGGTCACCGTGGAATACGGCGATTCGGGCGCGTTGCGGATCGGTCGGAGGACGATCGAGGCCGCAGGCGACTCGCTCATGGTGCGGCTCGACGGCGTACGGCCCGCCTGGGTCGCGCCCGGGCTCGAAAGCCTGGCGCTCGACGGCGTCCTGCTGAAGGCGTACGGAGCCTGGGATTTCAGCGCCGCCGCGCTTGCCGCCCCCGTGGTGTTCGAGCGCCAGGGCGTCGCGTACGAACTGGACGCCCTGGTCCTGGTGGACGAGCGTCGCGTTC
>JAKLIU010000427.1 GCA_022709445.1 Spirochaetota bacterium
GAACCGATCCCCACGCTCTGCGCGCCGGCGATCCGGATCAGGTGCTCGATGTGATCGGCGACGTCGCCGACCGTCGCGCGGGCCCGCGCCGCCCGGTCTCCGGCCACGAGCCGGTCCGGCTCGAACGAAACCAGGATGACGCCCCCGGCCGCGGCTATGGCCCGGATCGTCCCGTCGCTCAGGTTCCCCGGGCGGTCGCAAAGGGCCCGTGCCGCCCCGCGCGAAACGACGACGGGCGCCCGGCTCGCGGCCAGCACGTCCGCCAGGGTCCTATCGGGGCAATCGACCGCGTTGATGATCAGGCCGACGCGGTTGCACTCGGCGACGACCCCGCGGCCGAGATCGCCGAGCCCGCGGTCTTCGGACTCCGCCGCCCAGGACAAGCACAGGCACCTAACCCCCAGGCTGCGGTATTCCGCCATCATGGAAGGATCGAGGCCGATCGCTCCGCCTGCCTCGAGCCCGATGAAGACGGCCCGCCGCCCTTCCTTCTCGAGACGATAGGCATCCTCTGGCGCCAGGGCCAGGCCGACGGACCGTGATCGTCTTTCCACCAGCCGCTTGATCCGCTCGACGCCCTGCATCGCCGCGTCGCGGTCCGCCTGCCGCCCCGCCGGCGTCGGGTCGCCCGGGGGAACTGCCACTATCAGGAAGGCCGCGTCGAGCCCGCCTCCCGGCATACGCGAGAAAAGCTCCCCGATGCGGCCGGCGGCGACGCGGCCGTCCACCGTCAGCATGCGGTTGTGCGATTTCCAGATCTGTTCCCGGGTCGAGGGGGAGACGCTGTCGGACACGCAGGAGCACAGGACAAGGCCGTAGGCAAATACGACCGCGGCAGGGAACCCCTTCAGGCGCACTATATCTTAAAATACAATATTTCCCGGCCGCTTGACAGCAAAATGAGGTCAGCCATGTCAGGCGAGCCTTTGAGGTGTGAAGTAGGCGGATGGCGTCAGCGCGGCGCGTCCGGCGCCGTAGATAGACGGCGTGCCGCAGCCGCCGTCAGGAGCTCGCGTATGCAAATCGCCAGCTCCTCCTCGCCCAGGTTCAGCGCCTGGCGCTCGCGGTAGAGGGCCAGGGCCTGCAAGATGCGTTCGTCGCCGAGCGCGCTCCCGGCCTGGCGGAACGACCTGTCCCTGTTCACGCGGACGATGTTAACGGTGAAACGATCGAGCCTGAAGCCCGGCTTTTCCCGGCTCATCACCGTCCCGGTCTCCTGCAGGTCGACCGCGCCGAAGAGATGGCAGAGCTCGTGGAACAGGATGTATGTCAGGCCTTTGGCATTCTCCTCGTATCGGAGGAGCACTATGCCGCCGGGATAATCGGCCAGTCCGGGCTCCGCCGGGCCGTCCGGCCCCCGGGCGACGAGACCGATAGCGATCTCCCAGCCGCCCGGTTCCCCGGTCCTGGCCGTCCGGCGGGCGCCGTTCGCGCCAGACCCCGCTCCATCTACGCCGCCTCCTCCCGCGGCCTTCAGCCGCCTCCGGAAAGCGGGGAGGAACGAGTAGATCGAGCGGAAGGCGCCCCCCGTTTTGACCGCCGTCCGTTCGACGCGCGCCTCGGGCTTCGACGCGCTCTCTCCGGATGCCCGCGCCGCAGGCCGCGCTTCCCAGCCGCCGTACGCCTCGATCCTGAACCTGAGTCCCGCCGCCTCGAGGAAGCACCAATTGACATCGGACAGGGCCCGCAGGACCTCACTT
>JAKLIU010000428.1 GCA_022709445.1 Spirochaetota bacterium
GGACGAGGACAGGACGGTCCGCTCCCCCACGGGAAGGGCGAACGGCTGCTCGAATGCGGTGCGCGCCTTGGCAATCACTTCCTTGATGTGTTCCTGCGAGCGGATCTCCGGGAACAGGATGAAGAACATGTCGCCACGGTAGCGCGACACGATGTCGTCGTTCCTGAACGAGGAGCGGAGCGCGGCGGCCACCTCCCGCAGCACGCCGTCCCCCGCGCCGGTGCCGTACATGTCGTTGATGCGCTTGAAGCGGTCCAGGCCCAGCGCCATCACGCCGAAGACGCGGTTGCGGTTGCGGGCTATGGTCACGGCGCGCTCCACCTCGTGGAGGAAGGAGTCCTTGTTGGGCAGGCTGGTCAGCGGGTCGAAGTGCTCGAAGAACTCCGCCTTGGCCTCGGCCTTCTTCTCGCGCGTCAGGTCGTGGAGGCTGAGCACCAGGCCCACGATGTCCGGGTTGTGGATGTAGTTGGAGGCGGAGGCTTCCACCGGCAGCTCGGAGCCGTCCTTGCGGCAGACGCTGAAGAGGGTGGAGAAGGTGGGCAGACCGGCGACCAGGCTGGAGGCGAACATCGCCCGGCGATCCGCCGCGTACTCCTCGGTCAGCAGCGAGAAGAAGTCCCGGCCCCGGAGTTCCTCCGCGTCGTAGCCGAGGGTGCTCCTCACCGAGGAGCCGCAGAGCCGGATGCGCCCGTCCGCGTCCAGGATGAGCACTGCATCCGCGCTGTGCTCCACCAGCGCGCGGAACAGCGATTCCTGCTTGCGGGCGGCGCGCTTGGTCAGCAGGTGGGTCTCCCGTTCCTCGTGCAGCTCGTTCCTGGAGGAGGAGAGCTCGCGCTCCAGCGCTTCCATGCCCTTGATGTCGCTCTTGGCGTCCCGCTCCGCGCGACCCGCCGACATGCTCACCAGGCCCAGGGTCACGAGGAGGAGCAGGTCGGTCACGGCGCTCGCGAAGTACCAGGTGGACATGCCCCCGGGCGGCGCCCAGGGCAGCTGGCCGTGGAATGCCAGGAAGCCCAGGAGGGCGGCCGCTCCCGCGGAGGCCAGGTACGCGAGGAAGCCGGCCGCCGGTCCCAGCAGGGCGGCGGCGAACAACGGGGTCGCGGCCAGCCAGACCAGGCCGCCGCCCGCCGGGCCGGCGACGGCGAACACCGTCGAGCCCAGGGCCAGGAGCACGGCCACGGCGGTCAGGTAGTGGATGCGCGGGGACAGGTTCCTGAACGCGAACACCACGGCCACGATGGCGTAGGCCGCCATGTAGGCCGGCACGAGGCGGTTGGAGAGGGCCCTGGTCGCCCCGACCGCCATCGGGGCGAGCGCGGTGAGTCCGGCCACGAACGAGATCAGGAGCATGGACTTGAAGGCGCGCTGCCTGGCCGGCTCCAGGTAGAGCCCCGGGCCGGCGGTTCTCGGGCGGGTGGCGTTCGCGAAGAACTCGCCCGCGCTGGCGAGGATGTCCGGGACTGTCCTGGGACGGCCTTCTTCCATGTCCTGAGTGTAGCGGCAGCGGCTCCGGCCGGCAAGGCGGCTTGGGCGGAATGTGCCGCGGCGGGGTTCGCCTTGACTGTTCGTCCCCGGCGTAGTACAAGGAACCCTCGTGGCCCCGCGCCACGCGCGCGGCCCGGGCCGCGCATGCCGGCATGGTGAAATGGCATAC
>JAKLIU010000429.1 GCA_022709445.1 Spirochaetota bacterium
CCGTGCCGAAGGCGGAGGTCACCTCGAAGGCTATCTGCCCGAGGTCCGCCCCACTGGGGCCTTCCACCACGCTCAGCAGGGCCGCCGCCGCCACCAGCAGGAACGCCGCCTTGATGAAGTACGAGGTGGCCGCGTTGACGGTGGCCGTGGAGTAGCGCCGCTTGAACGCGTTCAGCTCGCCCCACTGGTTTGGCCGCCTGATCATGGCCAGGAGCACCAGGAAGGCCGTGGCCACCTTGATGCCGCCGGCGATGGAGCCCGGCGCGCCGCCTATGAACATGAGTACCATGGTGAGCAGCTTGGACGGCTGCCTGAGTCCCGCCTGGCTCACCGCGTTGAAGCCGGCCGTCCTGGGCGTGATGGACTGGAAGAGGGCGTTGGCGGCCCGGTCCGGCGCCCCCATGCCTGCAAAGGTGTTCCCGCCTTCCAGGAACCAGAAAGCCAGGGCTCCCGCCGCGACCAGGATGGCCGTGAGGACCAGCATGAGCCTGCTGTGGTAGCTCAGCCTGGCTTTCTTCCCCGTGAGCCTCAGCGCCAGGTCCTGCAGCACGATGAACCCTATGCCGCCGGTCACGATGAGGGCCGAGACGGTCAGGAGCACCGCGGGTCGGTCCCGGAACCCGGCCAGGCTGTCGCTGAAGGTGGAGAAGCCGGCGTTGCAGAACGCGGAGACCGAGTGGAAGACCGCGGCGAAGCCCGGGGCGGCCACGCCTTCCCGCCTGAACAGCGGGTAGAGGACGAGGGCGCCCGCCGCCTCGATGGCGAAGGTGGAGGCGACGATGCCGGCCACGATCCTGCGCGGGTCGTGCTCGACGCCGTCCAGTGAGAAGCTCCTGATGGTCCCCAGCCGCCTGAAGGGAAGCTGGCGGCCGGGAAGGAGCAGGAGCAGCGAGGTGAAGGAGATGATGCCCAGGCCGCCCAGCTGGATGAGCAGCAGGATGACCGTCTGCCCGAAACGCGTGAAGGCCGTGGTATCCACGGTCACCAGGCCCGTGACGCACACGGCCGAGGTCGCCGTGAACAGGGCGTCTATGGGCGGCAATCCACCGGAGCCGGGCGGCATCGCCGCGGGCAGGCTGAGGGCGGCCGCGCCGCCGGCTATCAGCGCGGCGAAGTAGGCGAGCAGGTAGGCCGAATCGGACTTGAAGCGCGCGTTCATGTCAGGCCTCCACCGCCAGGCGGTAGCCGACGCCCGGTTCGGTGAGGAGGACCCTCGGCACGGATGGATCCTCCTCCAGCTTCTTGCGCAGCTGGTTGACGTATACCCGGAGGTTGTTGTACTCCTCCTGCATCGCCGGGCCCCAGACCTCGCGCAGGATCTGGTTCCTGGTCATGATCTTCCCCGCGTTCCTGAGCAGGATCTCCAGGATCGACCACTCCGTCGGGGTCAGGTGCTCCTTGACGCCGTCGCGGAAGGCGTCCCTGGCGTCCAGGTGCAGTTCCAGGAGCCCCACCCGCACCGGCTTCCCCGGCGGGAGCCTGGGTGCGCGGTGCCTGAGCGCCACCCTGATGCGCGAGCACAGCTCGCCCACCCCGAAAGGCTTGACCAGGTAGTCGTCCGCGCCGGCGTCCAGGAGCTCCATCAGCTCGGCCTCCGTGTCCCTGACGGACAGGATGATGACCGGGGTCTCCCCGCGCGCCCGGATGGCGGCC
>JAKLIU010000043.1 GCA_022709445.1 Spirochaetota bacterium
AGCTGCCGGCTCGGCCCCTGCCGACGGATCGTCGCCGTCGGCATCGACCCAGGCTCCGGCTTCCGGCGATGCCACCGGGGCCGCGCCGGCCGGGTTCCCCGAAGGCCTCGCCGGGCCGGGAGGCGCTCTGCCGCCGGAATTCGCCCAGGTCCGGGTGGCCACTCCCGAGGAACTGGCTGAAGCCGCCTCGCTGGAAAAGCCGCTGGTTGAATCCATCCGGGGCGCCCTGGTCGATCCCGCCTTCTTCACGGCCTACGGCTTCAAGGCAGCCGCCGGTTCGCTCTTCACCGAGGACGAGGCCGCCTCCGGCCGTTCCCTCATGGTGCTTGGCTCGGATCTCGCCGGCCGGCTCTACGCGGACGGCCAGGCCCTGGGCAGGAAGATCAGGCTGGACGGCATCACCTACGAGATAGTCGGCGTGCTCGAGCCCACGGCCTACACCGCCACCCGCGACTGGAACGCCATGGCCTTCGCCCCGGCCCGCGACCTGCGGACCGCGGCGGGCGGCGGCGCGATCCGCTTCCGGCCGACCGACCTGGTGTTCGCCGCCACGTCCGCGGACAGGGTCGACGACGCCGTCTCCGAGCTGTCTGCGTACTTCGACCGCACGGCCGGCGAAGGCGCGATAGCGGTGACATCGCGCAAGGCCGAGCTGGACGAGCGGCGCGCGGCCCAGGCGACCCTCTTCTCGGCGGCGTTCGCCCTGTCGGGACTGTGCGTCCTGGTCGCCGTGCTCAACCTGATGAACGCGGCCGCCACCAAAGCGCTCAAGCGCCGGCGCTCCCTGGGCATACTCCGGGCCATAGGCGCTACCTCCATGGACGTGACCGCGGCCGCGTTCTGGGAGACCGCGGTGTCCGCGGGCATCGGCCTGGTCGCCGGAGCCGCACTGGCCATCGCCTTCGCATCGGCCACCAGGTCCGTACTGGTGCCCTATTCCACCGCGGAATCCATGGGCCTGGGCGGCATGCTGGCAGCCGCCCTCGGCGCGGCGATCCTGCCCCTCGCGCTCGGCACGCTCCCCTCATGGAGCGCCATGAGGGCCTCGCCCGCCGATCTGGTCCGGCCGGATTGAGCCGGGCCACAAGGAGACAACGATGAGCGACATACTGATGAACGCGGCGAGGAAAGCCGCCAAACGGCCGGGCAAGACCCTGCTGCAGGCGCTGGTGATAGCCGCCGGCGCCCTGGCCTTCTCCGCCGGCCTCTCCATGGCCGGTTCCCTGCAGCGACTGGAGCGGGAAACCTACCGGTACCGCATTTCCGTGGCTTCCGGCGAGACCGACGAGGCCGGCCGCTTCGAGTACACGCGGCCGAGCGTCTTCACCGACGAGATCCTGGGCAGGCTCGCCTCGGAGACCGGCTTCATCACGGCCACGGCAGCCGTGAACGAAACGCGCTGGCCGGCGGTGCGCGTCGGCGGTTCCCGGTACTCCATCCGCTCGGTGCTCTCGGCCGAGGCGGGCTACCCGGACATCATGGGCCTGGACCTGGTGGCCGGGAGGTTCTTCACCGCCGAGGAATCGGCCTCGGGTGCCAGGCTGGTCGTCCTCTCGAGGAGCGCGGCCGTCTCGCTGTTCGGGACAGAGGCCGACGCCGTCGGCAAGACGATCGAATCCGAGCGCGGAGTGATGATGTTCCGACGCGGCCAGGACCAGGCCGGCCAGGCCCGCCTGGCCACGGAGACCTACACGGTCACGGGAGTCTACGAGGATCCGTCCGAGCTGGCCCGCGCCGCCCTGGGCATTCCCGACGCGCTCATCCCCTTCGGGGCCGACCGCCCGCCGGGCTTGTCGGCGCGCTCGCAGATCAGCGTCTTCGTCGCGGAGACGGACGGCAGCTCGGCGGCGGCGCTCAAGTCCAGACTGACGGCCGCGCTCGCCTCCATGGGCGTGGAAGACGCGAAGGTGGAAACCTGGGAAGGCGACCCCGGCACCCCCAACGCCACCGCCGCGAGCGAGGCCCGCAAAGCCCTGTCGTCGCTGGCGGGCGCCATCGTGGGGCTGGGCATACTGGTGCTGGCGGCCAGCGTGTTCGGCATCTATTCCAGCACCGCCATGGAAGCGGCTGACGGCCGCAAGGGCACCGCGGTGCGCCGGGCCCTGGGGGAGAGCTCCCTGGGCACCGTACTGCGCTTCATGTCCTCCAACGCGCTCTTCGGGGCCGCGGCGGCGGTGATCGGCGCGCTGGTCTCCCTGCCCGCCTACCGGGCCCTGGCCATGGCAGCCGAGAGCGTGCTCTCGGGAGCCGGCATGGCCCGCGGGGGCATCTTCCCGTCCCTGCCGCCGCTCTGGGCGCCCGTCGCCGCGGTCGCGGCCACCGCCCTGGCCTGCGCCCTGTTCTCCCTCCCGCCCGCGGTCGGCGCGTCCAGGGCGGGCATCGTGGAAGGGATACAGGAGCTCTGACCATGGAAACGACCACCCAGAACCGTCGCGCGCTGGGCGCGACCCTGGCCCTGCTGCTCGCCGCGGGAAGCGCCGGATGGGCCCAGGACGACGCGGGCGGCGCGACGCGGACGATACGGCTGGCCGACGCGATGGCGGCCGCCGCCACCGGAGCCGCGAAGGCGGTCGCCGCGGAGGAAGCCTATGCCGACGCGGTGGAAAGGCGCTCGGATGCGGCCTCCTGGAAAGGCCTGCGGCTGTCTGTGGACGGCTCGTGGTCCGGGGACCTGTCCCCCGAACCGGCCGGACCGGGCGGGGAGCCCGATCCCTGGGTCATGTCCGGATCGCTCAGCCTGCCCTTGCTCACGGGACTGTCGGTCTCCGCCAGCGCGCGGCTGGGCGGCGAGGTCGGCGGCTCGGTGTCCTGGTCGCCACTTGCCGGTACCCAGTCGACCCTTGACCTGGACCTGAAGGTCTTCCAGGCGCTCACCGCCCTGGAAGCAGCCCGCTCGCAGGCGCGCCTGGACGCCATGGAAGCCTTCGTGCAGCTCCTCGCCGCGGAGGCCGCTCGCGACGAGGCCGCTTCAGCCCTGGAACGGGCCCGTGCCGCCCTCGAGCTGGACGAGGCTTCCGCGACCCGGGGAGAATTGGGGGCGGCGGCACTCGCGAGAGCCCGTGCGGCGGTCCCCCGCGCGCAAGCAGCCTGGAACAGGGCCGCGGCCCAGGCCGGGCAGGCGCGCGATGCCCTGGCCGAACTGGCCGGTCCGGCCCTCTCCGCGGACATCCTGTCGGGTGCTCCGCTCGACGCGAACTCCGCGCTGGAAGCCGCCGACCGGGAATGGATACCCCCGGTCGCGCCGGTGGCCGGCAAGCAGGTCCTGGATGCGGCGGCCGCCCTGGAAACGGCCCGCGCGGCGGGCATCTTCAGCGGCTCGGGGCCGGTCTCGCTCAAGGGCAGCGTATCCAGCGACGGGAGCATCGGCCTCTCCGGGTCCGTGACCCTGGATTGGGCAACGGTCGGCGGTTCCGCCGCGCGCTCCAGGGCCGAGGCCATCGCCGACGCCCAGGATGCCCTGGCCGACGCCCGGGAGGCCGAACTCGACGCATGGGAGGCACTGCTGACTGACGAGGAGAACGCGCGCCTGGCCCGCGAGGAGTGCGAGGCCGCCCTGGTGGCGGCCGACACCGAGCTGGCGCAGGCGATCATCCTGCACCGGCTCGGGGAACTGCTCCCCGAGGACCTGGAAGCATCCCGCGAAGCGGCCGCCAAGGCCGCCCTGGACCTCCTGCTCGCACGTCTGGAGCTGGCCCGGGCGCGGCTGGCCCTGGAACCGTGAAACCGCCTGATGGGGGCGGAAGCCTCCATCAGGAATCCTCCTTGGGCGGCCGGTCCTTCGGGGCTGGCCGCTTTTTTTCAGGACAGGAAGGCGTGGGCCTCCGACAGGCGGTCGGGGATGGCTATGCCCTGGGGGCACTTGGGTTCGCAGGCCCCGCAGCGGGTGCAGGCGTCCGCTCCCGAACCGCGTGAAGCGTACATGGACGCGTACCAGGATGCCTTGCCGTCCCGGTCGCCGAACATGGACGCCGCGTTCCAGAGCTCGAAGGCCTCGGGGATGGCCACTCCGGACGGGCAGGGCTTGCAGTAGCCGCAGGTTGTGCAGGGCACGGCCATGCGCGCCCGGAACCAGTCGCGCGCCCCGTCCAGCAGGGAGCGTTCGGCGGCGCTTATCGAGTTGGGCATGGCCGACGAGGCGACCGCCGCGTTTTCCCAGAGCTGGTCCGCGGAGCCCATGCCCGACAGGACGGTGACCACTTCCTGCCGGTCCAGCACGTGGCGCAGCGCCCACTCGGCGGGCATGCGCGGCGTGCGGTAAGCCGAGAAGATGTCCTTCACGCCGTCGGGCACCTTCGCCAGCGCGCCGCCGCGCAGTGGTTCCATGGCGATCGTCCCGAGGCCCCTGGACGCGGCGTACTCGATGCCGGCCCGGCCCGCCTGGTAGTCCTCGTCCATGTAGTTGTACTGCACCTGGCAGAATTCCCAGCCGTCCCAGCCGTCGACGATGGTCCTGAACGCCGCGTGGGAATCATGGAAGGAGAAACCGGCGTGCCGTATCCTGCCGTCGGACTTCGCGCGCTGGAGCGCCTCCAGGCCCCCGGTGCGCAGCACCGTCTCCCAGCGCGTCGCGGACAGGGCGTGCAGCAGGTAGAAGTCGACATGGTCGGTGCGCAGGCGGACCAGCTGCTCGTCCAGGAAGCGGTCCCAGTCGTCCCGTTCCTTCACCAGCCACACGGGCGACTTGGTGGCCACCAGGAAGCGGTCCCTGGCCCCCAGGGCCTCCAGGGTCCGTCCCACGAAGCGCTCGCTCTCTTCCTTGTGGTAGGGCCAGGCGGTGTCGATGTAGTTCACGCCCGCCTCCATGGCGGCGTTCACGATGGCGCGCCCGGCGTCCTCGTCGATGCGGCCGGGGTCGCCGTCCGCCACGGGCAGGCGCATGCAGCCCAGGCCCAGCGCGGACACGTCGAGACCGGGTATCTTGGGGAAGCTGCGGTATTTCATGGCCGGCAGTATAGGACGGCGCGCGCCCGGCCGGCAAGCGAGACGCCCCCGGGAAGCGCCCGTCCTTGGCAATCCGCCGCCCGGGAGGCTATACTGCCCCCCGTCCCTGCCACGCCAATTCGCCCTCCCGGAGGACCCTCGCATGTGCGGAATCGTATCGCTCGTCTACAAGGATGAAACCACCAACATGGGCCGCGAGGCCACCGAGCTGCTCAAGCGGCTGGAGTACCGCGGCTACGATTCCACCGGCGCGTCGTTCATCGACAGGGACCGGAACATAGTCGTCGTCAAGCGCGTGGGCGCGCCCAGCGTGGTGACCAGGGACCTGGCCATCCCCTCGTACAAGGGCCAGCGCTTCATCGGCCAGGTGCGCTGGGCCACCTACGGCGCGGTCAGCGACGTGAACAGCCAGCCCCACCACGTGCGCTGCAAGGTGGAGATGGTCGGCGCGCACAACGGCAACATATCCAACACCGACTCGCTCAAGCTCGAGCTGGGCCGCCGCGGCCACGACGTGGTGTCCGACAACGACGGCGAGATCATCGTGCACCTGGTGGAGGACCACTACGCCGCCAACCTGGCCGCCCCGGACGCCGCGCTCGCGGAAGCCGGCGCGGCCCTCGCGGCGGCCGCCATCCCCGGCGAGCCCGTGCCCCCCGAGGTCCTCCTGATCGTGGACGCCATCCGCAAGGCCGAGGCCGAGGCCGACGGCTCCTACGCGGCCGCCGTCGCCGATCCGCGAGTGCCCGGCGTCTTCGCGATCAAGTCCGGCTCCTCGCTCTACGCCGGCGTGGGACACGACGCGGACGGCCCCTTCACCGTGGTATCCAGCGACCTCACCTCGGTGCTCGCCAAGACCCGGCTCCTCATCCCCCTGGCCGAGGGCGAGGGCGTCTGGTACACCCACGACCGCTACGTCATCTTCACCCTGCACGGCCGGCTCAGGTTCTCCTCGCCCGCCCCCAAGCGCTCGCGGCTCAACGTCCGGGACACGGGCCTGGATCCCAGGTTCAAGTACTACATGGAACAGGAGATCCGCTCCGCCCCGTCCAACATCGACGAGATCGCGCGCTACTACTTCGCGGATCCCGCGGACGAGGCCGCCGCCGCGGTCTTCGAGCCGCGCGCCCGGGCCGTGGCGGCCATCCTCGACGAGGCCGGCACCCTGAGTTCGCGCGCCGACGACGCCGCCCTCGCGGCGGCCTTCGGCGAGCTGGCCGGATCCGCTGCCTTCCGGGAACTCTCGGCCGAACTCGCGAAAGCCGGCGCGTCCGTCGCCAGGCCGGCCTACGCATCGGACGACGCGGCGCTCCTCTCGGACCTGGCCCGGCTCCTGCCGGCCCGCGCGGCGGACCTGGCCATCCTGGACCTGGCCTCGGTGTGGCGCAAGCGCAGGGGCATCACCCGCCGCGTGCGCGAACTGGAGTCCATGATCCGCTCGACGCGCGCCGCGGGAGGCACCGTCTACCTGATCGCCTCCGGCACCTCCTACCACGCGGCGCTGACGGCGGCCTACTTCTTCGGCGGACTGTCGGGCATCGCGGTCCAGGCCTGCAATCCCGGCCAGTTCCGCAGCGCCTACCTGGACGGCATTTCGGACGCCGACATGCTCCTGGCCATCTCCCAGTCAGGGGAGACCAAGGACCTGGTGGACATACTCCAGGACGTTTCCGTCTCCCGCCCCTCGGTCAGGCGCGTGTCCCTGGTCAACAACGAGAACAGCCGCATCCCCCAGGAGCTGTCCGACTTCTACCTGCCCATACTCTGCGGCCCCGAGATCGCGGTGGCCGCGACCAAGTCCTTCGTGAACCAGCTGGTCATCCTGTACATACTCGCCGCCTCCTTCTCCATGGACGCCGGCACCGTCCTGGCCAAGGTACGGCAGGCCGGCGTGCTCCTGGCGCGCACTCTGGAAACCGCCGCTCCCTCCATCGACACGGTGGCGGCCATGCTCGCCGGCAGGCCGTCCATCCACCTCCTGGGCACCGGCCTCATCGGGCTGGCGCGCGAGGGCGCGCTCAAGATACGCGAGGTGGTCCTCAACCACTCGGAGGGCTACGACGCCGCCGAGTTCAAGCACGGGCCCAACACCATCCTGGGCAAGAACACCGTCTTCTCCCTGGCGGAGGTGGAGCGCGCGGTGGACGCCGCCCTGGCCGCGGCGCGACGCGGCTCCGGGGCCGCGGACGCCCGGGCCCTCTTCGCGGAGGACCCCTCCATCGTCGAGTCCCTGTTCGGGGACTACCCGCTGGTGTTCGTCTGCCCGCCGGACGAGCGTGACATCCGCATAACCATCAGCCAGATCCACACGCACAAGATACGCGGCGCGGACATCATCCTGTTCGCCGAGCGGCGCTCCGACCTCGAGGTGGCCGCCCTGGGCGCTCCCGCCGGAAACGCCGCCTACCGGCCCGCCTTCGTGGAGATTCCCGCCAGCGGCGACCGCTACCTCTTCGTCTTCGCCGCCACGGTCGCGCTCCAGTACCTGGCGTTCCGCATGTCCGTCCTCAAGATGCACGAACTGGACGCCCTGGGCGTTGCCGGCCACGGCGTGCACCCGGACGCCCCCAAGAACGTGAGCAAGTCCATCACCGTGGATTGAGCCCGGGCGGGATCCGTCGAGTCGGTGGTTGGGCGCGTCCCGCCGGGCGCGGGACCGGGCTGTCGCTGCAAGTCCTCCGCCCCTGCGGGGCGTCCGGTCTTTCCGCTCCATCCCTCGCGCGGGTACGCGCAGCCCTCGCGCGTAATACGCGCAGCCCTCGTGCGGGTACGCGCGCGCGCGGCCGGTCAGCGTTCGTACAGCTCCAGGGGCAGGCCGTCCGGATCCTTGAAGAAGGTGTAACGCTTCCCGGTGAGCGGGTCGGTGCGGATCGGCTCCACCGGGATGCCGCGCGCCTCGAGGGCCGCCTTTTCCCGCTCCGGATCCTCCACCTCGAAGGCCAGGTGGCGCAGGCCCGCGGCCTCGGGCGCGTCGGGCCGGGCGGGCGCCGAGGCGAACCAGAACAGTTCCAGCCGATACGCCCCGCCCAGTTCCAGGTCCAGCTTCCAGGAAGCGCTGGCCTCACGCCAGGTTTCCGCCACCACGCGCAGGCCCAGCGCGTCCACGTAGAACGCCCGCGAGCGGCGGTAGTCGGTGCAGATCGCAGCCACGTGGTGCAGCCCCAGTATGCCGAGCGGTCGTGTGTTCATGGCTGGATCATACTTCCGCAGGCAGGATCGTTCCAGTGGCGGGTTTCAGGCGGCGGGCAGGAGCATGAAGGCAGCCAGGGCGGCCGCGCACAGGACGTTCACGGCAAGCCCGAACCCCGGCGTCACCGCGGGCCTGTCCTCGGGCAGCTCCCTCACGATGAGCGGCGCGTGGCGCTTCATGCAGCCGTAGACCTTGCGGTCGCTGCCCGGGTGGAGCGCCGTCAGGATCCGGGCGGCCAGCGTGACGCAGAGCAGGAGCAGCGGCGCGAAGGCCGCGCTGCGCAGGGATTCCGGGGAAAGATCGCCGTGGAAGAGCAGGGCGCTGGCGGCCAGCATGCCGGCCGTCAGGAGCGCGGCCCCCAGGCAGTACAGCGCCGCGGCCCGTCCGCGCATCAGACCGTGCCCACCTTGAAGGAGCGGCGGAAACGGTGGCGCCTGATCCGCTCCAGCCAGACCACCGCCACCGCGAGCGACAGCCTGGGCACCACCAGCCAGAACAGCGGCACGCCTATCGCCATGAAGAGCGCGGTGTCCTCCAGGAGGCTGTGCGAGATGCCCGCGTGGTGGTTGAAGAGATCCGCGCCCTGGGACTTCATCTTGCCTTCCCTGATGCGCGCCACGATCACCCCTGCCCCGTAGGCGTATCCCACCACGTTGCTCACGATCCACAGGAAGCTCGCGTCCTCGGGCAATCCGAACACGCGCATCACCGGCGCGAAAATCCTGGAAAGCAGGGTGGTGACCTTGAACTCCTCCAGCAGCTTCTGCAGCACCATGATGGAGAACACCAGCGTCACTATCTTGAGGAGGAGCCGAAGCGTCGAAAGCCCCCAGGCGGCCAGCATGTCCCAGAACGGCTTCTGGGCGGCGCCGGCCTCCACGGCGACGCGCGCGGTTCCGCCGAAAGGCAGCACTGCGTCCAGGAGCCAGGCCATGAACAGGGCCGCGCCCAGGCGCAGGACCACCATCTTGAAGGCCGAGGAGCCGATCTTCTTCATGACCGCCGTCTCCACGATCATGTTGTGCGCTATCAGGCACATCACGGCAAGGATGGTGATCTCACGCATGGTGAGGGTAAGCGTCCCTATCACGGCGATCGCGCTGTAGATGTTCAGGAAGACGGAGCTGAGCAGCACCAGCGCCGCCTCGCCGGGCAGGCCGACCAGGTGCATCACCGGGGAGAGCAGCCGCGCTCCCCAGGCCAGCGCGCCGGTCCACCCGAGCAGGGCCACGCCCAGGCTGACGGGCACCATGATGCCGGCAAGGAACAGCGTCGTCTTGAGGCCCGCCGCCAGGCCGGCCTTGACGGACGCCAGGACGCGGGCGGGAATGCCGGGGGTATCGTTCATCGGGGCGACATGTTCGCCCGCATCGGGGCCGGGTGTCAAGGACGTTCCGCGTTTCTTCATACCTGGTACGTGGTGCCTTCCCGCGACGCCTCGACGGAGAGGCCGGTCCTGCCCCTGAGCTTGCCCTGGTAGAACAGCTCGAGCTCCTGGAGCTCGGTGTCCCCCCGGTTCGGGTCGTGGTGGAAGAGGATCAGGCGCTTGACCGCCGACCGGTTGGCCGCGTTGATCGCGTACTCGAAGGACGAGTGGCCCCAGCCCACCTTGTTGGCCCGGTATTCCTTGGCGGTGTACTGCGTGTCGTGCACCAGGAGGTCCACGCCCCGGTAGAACGCCTCGATGCGCTCGTTCTCCTCGCGGGCGGCGCGGTCGCCCTCCTCCGCGATGGCCGGGTCGTAGTCGGGGTGGGCCGGATCCGTCGGGAACAGGTTCATGAAGGGCTCGTGGTCGTAGGCCGTGGCGAAGGCCCTGCCCTCGTACTCGATCCGGTAGCCCAGGCAGAGCACCGGGTGGTTGAGGTACTTGGTCTTCACGACGATGCCGTCGCCAAGGTCCAGCTCGGTCTCCTTGAGGCTCTCGTAGCGTATCGTGGCGGCCAGCTCGTCCTGGCGCACCGGCCAGTACCGGTAGGAGAGCTGGTTCCCGATGATCTGCTCCAGGGTCTCGTCCTCGAAGTTGACCGGGCCGCGTATGGTGAGGACCGTGCCCGGTATGTAGATGGGCGTGAACATCGGGAAGCCCATGATGTGGTCCCAGTGGGTGTGGGTCAGGAAGACGTCGGCGCGGATGGGGCCGTTCTTCAGCTCGTTGCGCGCCAGCCAGTCGCCCAGCCCGCGTATGCCGGAACCGGCGTCGAGCACGATGATGCGCTTTCCGCAGCGGACTTCCAGGCAGGCGGTGTTGCCCCCGAACACCACGGTGTCCGGGCCGGGCACGGGCATGGACCCGCGGTCGCCCCATATCTTCACGCTGAACATGTCATGATCCTTCCGGCGCTCACTGGTTCCTGAGCTTGAGGAACACCGAGGCTTTCTCTATTTCCGCGGCCACGGCCGCGTCGATGTCCTCGAGCCAGGCCTTGGGCACCCCGAGCCGGTCGAACACGGCCGGATCGAATTTCTCCGGGTACATGCAGCCGGAGAACCCGACGCCCTCCCGGTTCACGTAGTAGTCCGCGACCGCGACCGCCAGGAGTATGTCCGTGTTCTTGCCGTCGTAGACGTCCAGGGCGTGGT
>JAKLIU010000430.1 GCA_022709445.1 Spirochaetota bacterium
CCGGATACATCGAACACGGCTGGCAGGAGGCCTTCCGCCGGACCGCGGGCGGGTACAACACCCTGACCACGATCGCCCAGGAAGCCATCGACGGATACCAGCGGGCCGTGCTTCAGCACCTGGAGGACTATGCCCGGGACCCGCAGAAGATTCGGCTGGACGAAACATCCGCCGGGTTCGAGGGCGCGATGTGGAGCGCGGGCAAGGCTGCGGCCCTGGCCGCCGCCATGAAGCTGGGAGCCTACGCCCTCAGCGGCGGCTCACTGCCCCAGCAGAAATCCGCGCTGGACCTGCAGCGTCAGCAGGCCCAGGTGCGGGCCTTTCGTGCCCGCCAGGCCGAGGCCCGGGTCAAGGTCCGGCTCTTCCAGGACAAGGCGAAAGCCCTGGCCCATGCCCGCCAGACGAAGGCGTCCAAGACCGCGATCGACAAGCTCAAGATGGACATGCAGGGCGCGTACAAGGACATCAAGACCGATTACTTTGCCAAGCTGCACCTCAAGGACGTGGCGCCCGGCGACAAGATCGCCCAAAGCGCCTACAGTGCGTGCGAGCGTCTCTACACCCGGCGTCTCGTCCAGGCCTTTGACGGCCGGATGACCGCGGCCGGGTGGAGCCGACAGCAGTACAAAACCTTCTCCAACAGCGCCTCCAAGGGCAAAGTCGGCATGGACCTGGACCTCGGCGCGATCGAGCCGCCCCGTTACCAGTTGGTGCCGATCAAGCGGACCAGGAAGCTCCCGGACGGCCAGACCGTCCAAGTCGAGGAGATGATCAAGCTGCCCCACCCGGACCACGTGGCCTGGCGCCGAGGCATCACCCAGACCACACCGGACGGGGTCGTCCGAAGAAGTCCCCATGAATTGGCCGAGGCCGGCCAGCACCAACTGGAGGCCGCCTTCGAGGAGGTCTACGGGCGCAAGCCGGGCGAGGCCATGGTGGCTTTCACCACCAGCTACCACCCGGAAGCCTACCGGGACATCAAATGGCTGGGAGGCAAGGGCCTCAAGACCGCCCTGGTCCACGAGGTCGACCCGGGCTGGGTCCAGCAGGCCGCGGATGTCACCGGCTTCAAGGTCAATCACCTGCCCCGGGAGCACCCCCAGCTCGGGTACTACGGCAACCTCCAGGAACAGTGCCGGGGCATGGCCAAAGATTTCGAGACCAAGCTCTCGCCCCTGATCTCCCGCTCCAACAATCCGGAGGCGGTCCGGCATATGGGCGAGCTCTACGATGTGATGCAGAAGTTCTCGACCAACCAGATCGGCCCTGTTGAGGCAGATCGCCGGCTGCGGGTCCTGACCGGCGGCGAGGGCATCAAGGGCGTGCAGGAGCGGTTCGCCACGTGGCTCCGCATGACTCAAGGCGGGGCGGCCCGGACTGGCGGTTGACCAACGACGATTCCGAACGGAGACTCCATATGCGATCCAAGTCCCTCCTCCTGCTCGGCATAGCCCTGCTCTGGCTGGCCTCCTGCTCCAAGAAGGACGCGCCTGACGAGGCGGGCGCGCCCGCGCCGCCCCCAGTCCAGGCCCAGGAGGCACCGGTCCCGCCCGCGCCGTCCCCAGTCCAGCCCCAGAAGACATCGGTCCCGCCCGCGGCCCCGGTGGACGGCCGCGCGGACCTGGGGGCATCGCTCCAGCGGGCCGTTCAGT
>JAKLIU010000431.1 GCA_022709445.1 Spirochaetota bacterium
CGATGCGGAGTGGCGTGATCATGGCGTCCTCCTCGGGCGGCGCGGCCACCGATCGGGCAGGAGCAGCGCGATGAGCAGCAGCGCCGTGGCCGGGATCAGGAACCAGGCGTAGACCTCTTCGTAGATGGTGATCTGGCGCGAGGCGATCTCGCGGGCCGCGCACGTGGCGGCGAAGGCCACCCAGGCGCCCATCAGGATCAGCCCCGCGTTGATCCCGTCCACGCCCACGCGCAGCCGGATGCCGAGCGCATCCGCCCAGGCGAACTGCTGCGCGAACTGCATCTGGGCAAGGGCGGGGTCGTATAACACGAACAGGCGCGTGGCCAGCGCGGCGGCGGCGAAGGTGGCGGCCAGGGCCACGCAGCGGATGACGAAGCGGTAATTGCCCGGAATGACCGCGACCAGAAGGGCGGCCAGCAGCGGGATGGCGAAGATGGCGGTGAGCAGCGTCATCGGTGAGCGCCCGCGCCGAGCCGCCGCCGGGCCTGCCGCCCGGACCGGACTCGAGACGTTGGAGGAAAGCGATTCATTTCAACACCAGCCAGAGGAGGACGGCCATGCCCGCCGCGAACAGGAACGCGTAGGTCTGGAGATTGCCGGTCTGGAGCAGCCGCAGGGCCTGCCCCAGCGCGCCGGTCAGGCCGGAGGCGCCCCGGACGCACAGTCCGCCGACGATCCAGCGGTCGATCCAGTCTGCCACCGCCGCCCAGGCTTCGTGGGTCATCCGGATCAGAAAGGCGTAAAGCTCGTCGAAATAGAAGCGATTGGCCATCGCCCTGGCCACGAAGCCCAGCCTGCGGGGCAGGGGGTCGGTCTCGGCCTTGCGATAGATGAGGAAGGCCAGTCCGAGTCCAACCACCGCCGCGGCCAGCCCGGCAAAGGCGGCCACTGGAGCGTGGGCGAAGGGGGCCAGGGCCTGCGCTACGAATCCCCCGTGGGCCTGGGCGTCATGGGCGCCAGTGAAGAACCGATGCAGGAGCGGTTCGATGCCCAGGAAGCCGGCGGCGGCGCTGCCCAGCGCCAGGACCGTCAGCGGTCCGGTGACGACGGCAGGCGACTCCTTGGCGTAGCCGGCGTGAGCGGAGCGGCTCGGACCGGCCATCGCCACAAAGAAGAGCCGGAACATGTAAAAGGCGGTCAGGGCGGCCGTGCCGACTCCCACGCCAAAGAGCAGCTTGTTGCGGGCCAGGGCCAGGGCCAGGATGCTGTCCTTGCTGTAGAACCCGCTGAGCGGGGGCAGGCCGCAGAGGGCCAGCGTGCCCACCAGGAACGTGAGGACGGTGAGGGGCATCCGGTGGCGCAGGCCGCCCATTTTCCAGATGTCCTGCTCGTGGTGCAGGGCGAGGATGATCGAGCCGGCGGCCAGGAAGAGGAGGGCCTTGAAGAAGGCGTGGGTGACCAGGTGAAACATGGCCGGGGTCGGTCCGGCGGCCGGAGCGCTCAGGCCCACGGCCATAACCATGTAGCCGAGCTGCGAGAGGGTGGAATAGGCCAGGATGCGTTTGATGTCGTTTTGCTGCACGGCGATGAGGGCTGCCAGCAGCGCCGTAAAGCCTCCCACATAGGCGATCACGTCCAGCGCGGTCAGGCTCCCGAGAAAGGCCAGCGGAGGCGGCCAGCCTGCCGGGACCG
>JAKLIU010000432.1 GCA_022709445.1 Spirochaetota bacterium
ACCGTTGGTCTGGCCAGCCAGGTAGAGGCCGGGCAGGCGTTTGGACTCCAGGGTGGCCAGGAGGTCCTGGGGGTCGAGGTAGTCGTACTCCACGGCATAGCCCGGCCGGACCAGCTCCGCGCGCGAGAAACCGTCCATGGTCCGTATGAACTCGCGCTGCACGTCCTCGGGCAGGGACGAGGACAGGCCGTTCAGGTAGAGCTCGTCCGTGTACAGGCCCTCCGGCTCCACGAAGATCTGGTGGCGCTCGCGGTCCGGGAACTTGACCACCTTGTCCTCTATGCTGGGGCAGTAGCGCGGCCCGCGGCCGACGATGTCCCCGGAATACAGGGGAGAGCGCGCCAGGTTGGCCCGGATGACGGCGTGGGTGCGCTCGTTGGTGTACGTGACGCGGCAGGGCTCGTCCGGGGTCTCCAGGCGATCGTTCATGAAGGAGAAGGGGAAAGCGTCCGGGTCGCCGCGCTGGAGCTCCAGGGAGTCCAGGTCGACGCTGCCGGCCTTTACCCGGGCCGGGGTGCCGGTCTTCATGCGGCCGACCGGGAAGCTGCGGGCGCGGAGGGCGTCCCCCAGGCCCAGGGCGGCGGGCTCGCCCAGCCGGCCCGAGCGCCCGCGCCACTCGCCTATGAACACGGTGCCTTCCATGAACGTTCCGGCTGCCACGACCACCGCGCGCGCGCCGATGCGGTTGCCGCGGGCGGTGAGGACGCCCTCCACCCGGGAACCGTCCCGGGACAGGATCAGGTCGACCACGGTGTCCATGAACACCGAAACGCCCTTCTGGGACTCCACGGCGCGCCGTGCCAGGGCAGCATAGGCGGCCTTGTCCGCCTGGGCCCGGGGAGCCTGCACGGCGGGTCCGCGCGAGCGGTTGAGGAGGCGCCACTGGATGGCCGAGCGGTCGATGAGCAGTCCCATCTGGCCGCCGAGGGCGTCCACTTCCCGCACCAGGTTGCCCTTGGACAGGCCGCCTATGGCCGGGTTGCAGGACATGCGCCCGATGGCGTCCGGATCCTGGGTGACGAGCAGGGTGTCCATGCCAAGCCGTGCTGCGGCCAGGGTCGCCTCGATGCCGGCGTGCCCGCCCCCCACCACGATGACGTCGTGATCCATGCCTATTTACCCACGCAGAAATTGGAGAAGAGGGCGTCCAGGACGTCCTCCGGCGTGGTCTCGCCGGTCAGCTCGCCGATGGCGGACAGGGCCTCGGCCGCCTCCACCGCCACCATGTCCACCGGCTCGCCGGCGTCCATCGCGGCGAGGGCCCGCCTGCATGCGGCGGCGGTGGCCAGGAGGGCGTCGCGCTGCCTGGCGCTGGATACGCGGCCGCCGGCCTCCGCGAGGGGTTCGCCCGCGAGGAGGGAACGCAGGGCGGCGGCCAGTTCCCGCTCGCCCGAGCCGGTGGCGGCCGAGACCGGGAGCCATCCGGCCGGCGCCGGCAGGGCGGCGGGATCGTCCACCTTGTTCCAGGCGCGCAGGGCGGCGGGATGGGCCTCGAGAAAGGCGAGGTCCTCCGGCGACAGGCCGGCCGTGGCGTCGGCCGCCGGCATCTTGTCGAGCCGGTAGGTTGACATGACCTCGCCGGGCGGGAGCGCCTGTGCACGGATCACCCAGCGTGCCGTCTC
>JAKLIU010000433.1 GCA_022709445.1 Spirochaetota bacterium
GATGCGTTCGAGCTTCTTCAGCCGCGTCACGTCGTGAAAGACCAGCATGGTCTTTCGCGCCTCGTCCGCGGCGCCCTCGATGGCGGAGATCGTCACGTCCAGGATGAGGGGGCGCTCCTCCCCCAGCGCGATCTCCTCGAACACCGTGCTTCCCGTCTTCCGGAAGCGCTCCCAGGCGTTCTGGAGCGCCAGGTTGCGGAAGGCCTCCAGGAGCGTCTTGCCGGCGAGGTCGCCGGACGTGAGCCCGAGCATCTCCTCGAGGCCGCGGTTGACGGACTCGATCCGGTGGCGGGCGTCCAGGACCAGGACGCCCTCCGCCATGCCGGCGAACGCCGACGCGAGCTTGCCCCGCTCCGCGTCGGCGATGCGGATCTTTTCCTGCAGGGTGGACACCATCTCGTTCAGATGGTCCGCCAGCTCGCCGATCTCGTCGCGGGACTCGATCAGGAGCCTCCCGGGGATGCGTCCCTGCCGCACTTTTTTTGTGAACTCCAGCATCTCCCAGATCGGGGAGACGATTTTCAATGAAATGGCGAGGGCGATCAGCATGGAGAGGATAAGGACCAGCAGCAGGACATACAGGATGCTGGACCGAAACGCATTCACGCTGTTCTCGACCGCGGACAGGGGTCGCGCCAGGCGGACGTATCCCGCGGTCGCGGGCCCCCGTGTGAGCGGCAGCGCGACGTAGAGCATGTCCGTCCGCAGCGTCCGGCTGTAGCGGATGGCGGTTCCCAGGCCCTTCAGCCGGGCCTCCTCGATCTCCGGGCGATGCAGGTGATTGCCCGTGTTGCGCGCCTGGGGGTCGGAGTCCACCGTCACCCGGCCCGCGGCGTCGACGAGCGTCAGCCGGGCGCGGGAGCGCTCGGCCAGCGAGCGGTGGTTCCGCCGGATGTCCTCCGGCGGCATGAGGGCGATGATCCGCGCGTGGGACGTCAGGTCGCCCTCGATCCAGCGGGTCAGGCCCGATCGGAGCTGATGCTCGATCAGCCATCCCGCCGCGGCGACGGCCAGGATGCCGATGGCGAGGAACGTGGCAAAAAGCTTGTAGAACAGGCGGATCTTCATCCGTCCTCCCGACAGGCCGGCCGGTGCCGGATGCTCTCCCCGGTGATCATGTAGACGACCATATCCGCGATGCCCTCGGCATGGTCCGCGATGCGTTCCAGGTTCTTGGAGATCTGCATGATGTAGAGCGAGGGCTGAATCTTCCGCGGATCTTCCATCATGAAGGTCAGGAGTTCGCGGAAGATCTGCTCGTTCAACTGGTCGATGACGGCGTCCTCCTCGCGGACCCGGTTCGCCAGGGCGATGTCCTCCCGCACCATCGCATCCAGGCTCTCCCGGATCATGTCGCGGGCGATCTCGGCCATGCGGGGCAGGTCGATGTAGGGCTTGATCTGCGGAATGTCGTTCAGGATGATCACCTTCTCGGCGATGTTGGCCGCCATGTCGCCGATGCGCTCCAGGTGGCCGTTGATCTTGATCGCCGTGGTGATGAAGCGCAGGTCCCGGGCGGCGGGCTGCCGCAGGGCGAGCAGGCGGATGCACCGCTCTTCCAGCTCCACGTCGAGGGCGTCGATCTGGTCGTCCTCGCAGATG
>JAKLIU010000434.1 GCA_022709445.1 Spirochaetota bacterium
AGCCGCGCGCACCATGGTCTCGTTGCGCTCCGCGTCCCCGGCGTCGCCGACGCGCTCGTCGCCCAGGAAGAACGTCCAGCGGCATGTCGGCGCGTCCGGGTCGCGGATCGTCCTGCCGTCCTGCTCCGCGTCCAGGCGCTCCGCCGCCAGCCGGTCCATGGCCGCCGCGATGGCTGCGTAGACGGGCGCGGGCGTGCCGCCGCCGGCCAGGCAGATCCTGGCCGGCCGGTCCGGCGGGAAGGCCTCCGCCAGCGCCAGGAAATCAGTGACCGCGTCCTTGACCCACGAGGACTCCAGGGAATGCCGCCTGAACTTGAGCATGGGCGAACTATGCCACGGCCCGGCGGGAGCCCGCAAGCGCTTCCCGTGATATAATCGAGCCGATGAACCACGACACCTGCCTGTTCGCCCGCGGCGGCCCCGAAGAGGACCTGTCCGAGCAGGACCTGCGCGCCGGGCTCTTCGCGGCACTGGACGCCCTCGGCCCCAGGAAACGCGTGCTTGCCCTGCCCCCCGACGGCACCCGGGCCCACTCCCGCGCCGCTCCCCTCCTGTCCGCCCTCCTCGAGTACTACGGCGATGCGCTGGCCGCGGTCATGCCCGCCCTGGGCACGCACCGCCCCATGGACGAGGCGGAGTTCTCCGCCCGATTCCCGGGCATTCCCTTCCGGCTCTGCGTGGCGCACGACTGGCGCGGCAGCCTCGTGGAGCTGGGACGGGTGCCGGCCGCCTTCGTGCGTTCGGTATCGGACGGCCTGTGCGACTTCGACTGGCCGGCCCAGGTGAACCGCCTGGTGGCCGAGGGAGGCTTCGACCTGATCGTTTCCCTGGGCCAGGTGGTCCCCCACGAGGTGGTGGGCATGGCCAACCATTCCAAGAACCTGTTCGTGGGCGTGGGCGGCCGCGAGGGTATCAACCGCTCGCACTGGCTGGGCGCGGCCTGGGGCATTGAGCGCGTGCTGGGCAGGGTGGACACGCCGGTGCGTGCGGTCCTGGACTGGGCCGCCGAGAAGTTCGCCCGCGACCTGCCCCTGCTCTACGCGCTGACCGTGGTGGGCCCGTCCAGGGCGGGTCCCTCCGCGTCGGGCGTCTCCGGGATCACCGCCGGCGAGGAAGGCCGCGATTGCGTGCGGGGCCTGTACATCGACCGCGGGCGGAGCGGTTTCGAGCGGGCGGCCGCGCTCTCCGCGCTGGTGAACGTGACGGACACGGGCAAGCCAGTGCGCGACATGCTGGTGTGGCTGGATCCTGCGGAGTTCCGCTCCACCTGGCTGGGGAACAAGGCCATCTACCGAACCCGCCTGGCCATGGCCGACGGGGGCAGGCTGACGGTGCTGGCCCCCGGGCTGGACCGCTTCGGCGAGGACCGGCGCATCGACGCGACCATACGTGCGCACGGCTACCGGGGCGCGGCCAGGGCGCGCGAACTGGTTGCATCGGGCGAGCTGGCCCACGACCTGGCAGGAGCCGCCCACCTGGCGCACGGCTCAAGCGAGGGCCGCTTCACGGTGCGCTACGCCGCCGGCGGCCTGTCCCGCGCGGCGGTGGAGGGCGTGGGCTACGAGTGGGCCGACTGCGCGGACGAGACGCGCCGCCTGG
>JAKLIU010000435.1 GCA_022709445.1 Spirochaetota bacterium
CGTAGATCTTGATCTTGCGGGAGTCGGTAGCCGACTGGACGGTCTCCAGGGAGGTGTCGCCGGCGTTGATGGCGGTGAGGAGCTGGTCTATCTCGTCCTGGGACAGGACTTCTGTCATCGGTTCACTCCGCTCCCTATCATGGCATACCTGACGCGTTTCCGCAACGCCAAAGCTCCCGTCGGCCTACATCTGCGTGTACTTGAAGGTCTCGAAGTACACGTCGCGCAGCGATGGCTTCTCCAGCATCCTGTTGAGGAGCGCCCGGATCTCTTCCTTGAGCTTGCGCTCCCGGTCGGGCTTGAGCTCCTCCACGTATTTCCTCGAGAAATAGTTCCGGAGGGCGTCCAGGATCTGGAACTTCCGGGCGGTCAGCTCGCTCTGGATGGTCTTGTCGTCCAGGTCGTAGGCCAGGTTGACCTTCACGATCACCGACCAGGGCTCGGCGTCCATGGTGGAGGTGGTCACCTGGTCTATGGAGGTGAAGGTGGCGTACACGGGGGTGGCCGCCTGGTAATCCTCGCCGGTCGGGACCGTGGTCAGGGGCTTGGCCTGCTTGTTGAGCACGCCCACGGTCACCACCACGATCACCACGATGAAGATGACCGCGCCCAGGCCTATGCCTATCCACTTGAGCAGGCCCAGGATGGCCTTGCCCCCGCCGCCGCCGCGCTTGACCTTCTCGATGGTCTCGCCGGGTTCGGCGAAATCCGCGCCGTCCTTGAATTCGTCGCTCATGGTCAGCCTCCGCGGGACGTCACAGGTGTCCCTCGTCCAGGATAATGATGTCGACGCGCCGGTTGTAGGCGCGCCCTTCCTCGGTCGAATCGTCGGCGATGGGGACGGTGGCCGCGAGCCCCGCGACCTGGAACCTGCCCTCCTGGGCGCCGAAATCCGTCAGGTAGTGCAGGACGGCCAGCGACCTGGCGGTCGACAGCTCCCAGTTGGAGAACCAGGGGCCGGCTGGATCCGTGGGCGTCCCGTCGGTGTGGCCCTCTATGCGGAACTTCCGGCCTTCCAGCTCGGGGGACTTGAGGAGCTCGGCCAGGCGCATCAGCATGGTCCGGGTCTCCTCTATGTCCAGCTCGGCGCTGGCCGGCCTGAAGAACGCGTCCGAGGCCAGGGAAATCACCAGGCCCCGCTCGTCCGAGCTGATGCGCACCTTGTTGGACTTGATCTCCGGCTGGAACAGGGAGACGGCCTTCTTCTTGGCGGTTCCGAGGACCCTGCCCTTCTCCATCGACGGCAGGGTGCCGATGGTGTTGCCCAGCTCGGCCAGCTTGCCCGGGGACAGGGTGTTGCCGCCGGTGGAGCCGCCCATGCCTATGTTGTTCAGGCTGGAGATCAGCTGCTCGGCCTGCACCGTGGTGGACTCCGAGGTGTCGAAGAGGGCGATGAAGAAGCAGAGACAGAGCGTCACCATGTCGCCGTAGGTGATCACCCACTCGCCGATGCCGCCGAGGGTCTGCTCCTTCTTTTTCCGTGCCATGGTTCCCCCTAGGCCTGCGGGTGCAGTTCGTCGAGCTTCCTCTGCGTGTCCGGGGACAGGTAGGAGGACAGCTTGAGCTGCAGGATATGGGGATTGTCGCCCTGCTGGATG
>JAKLIU010000436.1 GCA_022709445.1 Spirochaetota bacterium
GCAGGATATCGTCATTGGAGAGGCCCAGGTAGAAATCGCGGGCGGAGGAGGCCTGGCGCTGCCAGAGGCTCGGGCGCAGGGTCACGCCGGCGTAGTCGAACGGCTCGAGCACGACCTTTTGGTACGGAGTGGTTCTTTTCAATGTCTTCACGGCGGCCAGCGGAGCTTGTGTCATCGGCGCGCTCGCAGCCCCCGATACCAAGGCCGCTGACGCGGCCGCCGCCGAGCCCACGGTTCCCAGGAATTCGCGCCTGCTCAGCTTCTTGCCCATTCCACTGCCTCCCTATTCGGGGCTCGCTTGAGCCCGTGATCAATTATGATGGCACAACCTGCAGCCTGAGGAATGACGTGGCCTAAAGCGATTGTATTCCGTTCGCCGGCCCTCAACAAGGACTCAATAAGGGCCTGGTTGGATTCGGCGGGGATTAGAAAGGCTTACCCTCTTCAGAACGCCAAGAAACTCCTCAGGGTCAAGTAGAGCGGGAGCCGCTGGCGGCCCGTGTCGGGGAATCGCTGGAGCCAGCGAGAGGGATCGAACCTCCGACCTGCTGATTACGAATCAGCTGCTCTACCGACTGAGCTACGCTGGCATGGAGGCTCGTTTAAAGTAATCGAATTAGGCCTTTCTGTCAAATTGCCGGAGCGGGCAGCGGGAACGGGACGGACGGGGGCGCGGACCCGAGGCCCGCGTCCCCGTCAGCTCACCTCCCCTTCTCACGGAGGGGCCGTCCCCAACGGGGCCTAGCCCTACTTTTGCAGGACGAAGCGCACCGTCACGGTGAAGGTCACCGGGCGGGGCCGGCCGTTGACCAGGAGCGGCTCATAGGCCCACTGCCGGACGGCGTCGATCGCCGCCGCGTCGAGCAGGCCGACCGAGCGCAGCACGCGTACGGAGGTGACGCGGCCGTAGATATCGGTCGTGGCCTCGAGGATGACCGTCCCCTCGATCCGGGCCTCCCGGGCGACCTGCGGATAGTCCGGCTCGACGCGGCGGAGGAGCCGGGGCGGCCTGACGTCGCCGACCGCCGGCACCGGGACCGCTTCCGGCTCGCCGACGAGCTGGAAGAGCTCCGCGCCGATCAGGTTGGCCGGGACTCCCTCTCCGTCGCCGTAATCCACGCCGCCATCGATGCCGTAGGCCGCGCCCCCCTCCCCCAGGCTTTCCTCGACGATGCCGGCCGGGGGCTCGACCGGGGCCAGACGCCAGGTTTGGTCGCCGCCGGCGGCAAGCCGACGGCCCTTGATCCGGGCGCCGGGGTTCCCGCCGGACCTGGCCCGGGGCGGCGGCAGGGGCGTCTGCGGCAGGGCCGGCGCCACGAGGACGTCGGAAACGCCGACCCGCGGCAGGTCCCCCGTCTTCATGAGTGGCACGGCCACCAGCAGGGCCAGCGCGACGGCATGCAGAAGCGCCGCCGCCGGCAGGGCCGCCGCCCGCGACCGCCAGTTCCTTTCCGGAACGAACATCGCGTCCTGGAACATCTTCGCCTCCTTGCCGCGAAGTTCCGGAAGCTTGTCGCTTCCATTAGGT
>JAKLIU010000437.1 GCA_022709445.1 Spirochaetota bacterium
CGCGGACCTCGACGCGGAACTGGAGGCGGAGGCGGGCATGACGGTCGCTTCCATCTTCCGGCTGGAGGGCGAGTCCGGCTTCCGCGCCCGGGAGAGCGCCGCCCTGTCACGCCTGTCCAACGCCGGGCCCCTGGTCCTGGCCACCGGCGGAGGCTGCGTCGAGTCCGCCGCCAACCGCGCCCTGCTCGCCGGGCAGTTCTTCACGGTGTGGCTGCGGGCCAGCCCGATGACCTGCGCGGCACGCGCGGCCTCCGCGCCGCCGGGTAGTCGTCCCTTGCTCGCGGGCGACGCCCTGTCCGTGATGGAGGCCCTCCTTTCGCGGCGGGAGGCCTGGTACCGGGACTGCGCCAAGCTCACGGTAGAGGCCGACCTGCTGGGCCCGGAAGAGCTGGCGGAGGCGATACGTGACGCGATCCGTTGAGCCGGCCTCCGTCGGTGGCCTGGTGTCGGCCCCTGCCTCCAAGAGCGCCACCATCCGCGCCCTGGTCTGCGCATCCCTGGCCGCGGGCGAGTCGACCCTCGTCGGACCCTCGGACTGCGAGGACGCCTTCGCCGCCATGGCCGCCCTCCGCGTCCTGGGCGCGGGGATCGAGAGCCTGCCCGGCGGCCTGGTCGCCGTGCGCGGCGGCATCGACCTGGACGGCCGGTCCCCGATCACGCTCGACTGCGGGGAATCCGCCGCCTGCCTGCGCATGCTCGCCCCGGTCGCCGCGCTTGCCGGCCGGCCGGTCACGCTCGCGGCCACGGGCAGCCTGTCCCGGCGCTCGGTCGCCATGGTCGGCGGCCCCCTGACCGCCCTGGGCGCGGCATGCGAGGCGGCACCCGGTGGGCTTCCGCCCTTGCGGGTGCGCGGCCCCCTGGCCGGCGGGAGCCTGTGCGTGGACGGATCGGAGAGCTCCCAGTTCCTGTCCGGCCTCCTCATGGCCCTGCCCCTGGCGCGCGGGGACTCCTGCCTGGAGGCCGTCAGCCTGGCCAGCGCCGGCTACGTGGACCTTACCCTGGAAACCATGCGGACCTTCGGGGTCGATGTGCGCGCCGGGGACCGGGATGGCAGCGCTGCCGGGAGCGGAGAGACGGTCAGCTACGCCCTGTCAGGCGGGCAGGCCTACCGGCCGACCATCCACCGGATCGAGAGCGACTGGAGCGCGGCCGCCTTCCTGGCGGTGGCGGGAGCCCTGGCTGGCGGCGGCGGTCGCGGGGACCTGGTCCTGGACGGGCTCAAGGCCGGCTCGCTCCAGCCGGACCGCGCCATCCTGGGGCTCCTGTCCGTCGCGGGCGCCCGCGTGACTGAGTCCCCCGGCGGTTTCCGCATCGGGGGCGGAACGCTGTCGGCCTTCCGCTTCGACGCTCGCGGCTGCCCGGACCTGTTCCCGCCCCTGGTCGCCCTGGCCTCGCGCTGCGCGGGAACCAGCGTGATCAGTGGCGCCTCCAGGCTGCGCGGCAAGGAGAGCGACCGCGCCGCCGTGTTGATGGAAGAATTCGGTAAGCTGGGTTTGGAGCTGTCGCTGCGCGACGACGAACT
>JAKLIU010000438.1 GCA_022709445.1 Spirochaetota bacterium
CAGTCAATTACTCCCGCAAGTGTGCCGGGCATTAATTCAACAGACTGATTGGATGCGCTATGTTTTTCTGACACGGTAATAGTCATATTTATTTTTTCGCCGCTCATTTGACAATTCTCGCCTTTGGCCAACTGCTACCGTATCCCCTGTCGTTGCAACCGATATGGCAATCAGGTGGCGAAGTAAATGTCACATCCCGGACGATCATAAGGCTTCCGATGAAACAGCTCGGGGTGAGATTTGAACCAATCTTTCATGGCCTGGATAGGCGGTTTACCGCCCAAAGCGGTTTGAGGAAGCTGATGGTTGTACAGGGAGACATAGCGCTGCAAGGTTTCCTCCAGGTCCTGGCCCGAGACGAAGCGATGGGTCCTCAGGATATCCGCGATGCGGCCATTGAAGCGTTCCACCATGCCGTTGGTTTGCGGGGTTCTCGGCTGGGTCAGGCGGTGTTCGATCTCCAGGGCCTGACACAACTGGTCGAACTCATGGTTTCCCGTCGCCCGCCGATCCCTCGAACCGAACAGGCGGTCAGTGAACTCCTTGCCGTTGTCGGTCAGGAGCTTGGTGATCTTGATCGGGCAGGCCTTGGAGAGCGCCTTCAGGAAGGCCTTCGCGGACGCGGCCGTCTTGTTGGGCTTGATGGCGATGAACACCCAGCGGGTGGCGCGGTCGATGGCCACGAACAGATAGCGCCGGGTGGTCTCGTCAGCCATCTGGGGCAGGTATTTGATGTCCATGTGCAGGTAGCCCGGCAGATAGGCCTTGAACGGTTTGTGGGCGGCCTTCCCGGCCTCGGGCATCAGCTTGCGCAGGTTGCCGACGCCATGCCGGCGCAGGCAACGGTCCAGGCCGGAACGGGAAACGCTGGGGCAGAGAAATTCACGGGTCACCACCAGCAGGTCGTCCAGGGACAGCAACAGGCTCTTGCGCAGGTAGACGGCGATGACCTCCTGGGCCGGGGTCAACTGGGTTTGCAGGCGGTGGGCCGTGTGGGGCCGGTCCTGGAACTCCGAACGCGCGCGCCACTTGCGCACGGTCGCTTCCGTGATGTTGTGGCGTCGGGCCAGGACGCTCACCGGTTCCAGGCTGGCGGCAATCTCGGCGCGTACCGCCGGCGTCGTGCGGGCTTGCTTGTGCAGGGCGATCATCATGGTAGTTGGGCTCCTCGGGCGCCTTGGCGGAGTTGGTCAATCAACCCGCTCAGGACCTCGCGCGCCAAGAATAACGGATAGCGCTTCTTGTCTATATGATCGTCCGGGACGCTACACCTATCCTCCGCATAGGCCAGGAATTTGATGTAGTCGTCTTGGAGATTTTTTTCCAGTTGTAGGGCACCACGTTCTTTGACTCTCACTCCGTCAATGAATTTGAATCGCCCTATCAACGCGCGCGCAGTCTCAGTTAGGTTGGCGGAAAGTCCTGCATACGGCGGATTGCCGATGACAACGGTGAAACGCTTATGCCGTTTGATTTCGTTCACGGCAGCG
>JAKLIU010000439.1 GCA_022709445.1 Spirochaetota bacterium
GTACGACGTGTCTTCCAAGCCCCCGGCCACCATCGAGTGGGAATGAGGGCGGCCTCCGCTTGCCCAAAAAGGGCGGCGCGGCCATACTGTCGCCGGATATGAAAGAAGCAAGCGTGCCCAACCGCCGCGAGCGGCTCAAGGTGATACTCAGGCTCCTGCGCGAGAACCGCGTGGAATCGCAGGACGAGCTGGTCGAGCTCCTGGACCGGCGGGGCATATCGGTCACCCAGGCGACCCTGTCCCGGGACCTGAAGCTCCTCAAGGCAAGCAAGGTGGGAGCCGGCTCGGAAGGCTACTTCTACGCGGTCCCCTCGGATGACGAGCTGCGCCGCCGCGAGGAGATCTACGCCCAGGACTTCCTGCGCGGATACGTGTCCATAGACTGGAACGACCAGACCGTCGTCATCAAGACCTTCTCGGGATACTCCGCCCCCGTGGCCATGGCCATAGACAACATGGGCTGGGAGGGCGTCCTGGGGACGGTCGCCGGCCAGGACAACAACGTGCTGGTGGCCCTGCGCAAGGGCTACTCGGGCGAGGCCTTCCTGTCCGAGCTCAAGCAGCGCATCCCGGGCCTGGACGAGGACTAGAGGGGATCGGCGCCGGGCTTGCCCCCGGTCATCTGCGCGTGTTCCTCGAGCACGTGCTCCACCAGGTCCGCCACCGTCCAGCCCAGGTTCGTCTCCGTGGTCATGGCGAAGGCGACGCCATTCCCGGTTTCCAGGGCGGCCTTGACCGCCCGCATGGCCTTGACGGCCTCGTCCTGGCCCAGCCCGTGGAACAGGACCATCTTCTCTCCATCTGCATTCATGGCCGCATTGTACGCGCGCTCCGGGGCTTGCGCAACACGGCGCTTGCCTGGGCGCGGCTTCCGTTCGTATTTTATCTCCATATAATCCGGCCGGCGCGATGAACTCGCCCCGACCGTCCGATCGGAGCGCCACCACCATGGATTTCGACAAGTTCACCCTCAAGGCCCAGGAGGCCATCCAGGAGGCCCATGCCGCCGCGCAGAAGGCCGACCACAGCCAGATAGACTGCGAGCATCTCCTGCTCGCCCTCATGGAGGCTGACACGGGCGCGGTGGCCCCCCTCCTGGAACGCCTGGGGGCGCATCCCTCGGACCTCGCGCGCGAGATCGAGGCCGAGCTGGCCAGGAAGCCCAAGGTCTTCGGCCAGGCCGCCCAGGTCTTCCTGTCGCCGGCCGCGTCCAAGGTCCTGGCAAAGGCCGAGACCGAGGCCGCCTCGCTCAAGGACGACTACGTCGCCGGCGAGCACATCCTTATGGCCATGCTGGGCGACGAGGGCTGGACCGGCCAGCTCCTGGCTCGTCACGGCGTGACCAGGACCGGGATCCTGGAATCGCTCAAGCAGGTGCGCGGGAACCGCCGCGTGGACGGCCAGGGCGCGGAGGACAACTACCGTTCCCTGGAGAAGTACTG
>JAKLIU010000044.1:0-252 GCA_022709445.1 Spirochaetota bacterium
GTCCTTCAAGAGCGCGGCCCTCGGCGGCGGTGACTACTCGGCGGTGCTCGAGGCGGCCAAGGCCTTCAAGCCCGACCTCTTCCTGTGGGCGGGCTACGACGCCGACGCCCTGCCCATGCTGGAGCAGGCCAAGGCCATGAAGTTCAACCCCGCGATCTACCTCGGGGCGCCCCCCGGGTGGCCGATCGGTTTCGGCACCTCCAGGCTGTCCGAGAACGTCATGCTCTACGGCATGTGGGCCCCGTCCATGAA
>JAKLIU010000044.1:262-10572 GCA_022709445.1 Spirochaetota bacterium
TCCCGGCCAGCAAGACCTTCTACACGGGCTTCATCGCCAAGTACAAGGAAGAGCCCGCCACCTACTTCGCCCCGCTGTCCTACTCCGCGGTCATGATCGCCGCCGACGCCATCAAGCGCGCCGGGAGCGTCGACACCGCCGCCCTGATCAAGGCCCTCGAAGGCACCAAGTACGCCTCGCCCCTGGGCGAGACCATCACCTTCAAGCCGTCCAAGATCATCGCGCACCAGGGCATCACCCGGCAGAAGATCCTGCAGTGGCAGAGCGGCCGGCAGGAAGTGATCTGGCCCTTCGAGGCCAAGACCGCCGCCCCGGTCCATCCCTTCCCGGCCTGGAAGTAAGGGGAATCTCCTGATCGACGGCCGCCGCCGGACCAGCCCACGGGGCAGTCCGGCGGCGGCATATCCCGGCGGACGTCCACGGAACGTCAAAGGCAGTCAAATGGCAATCAAACGTCGCACAGCGATACTCGTCGCCCTCGGCATCGTGGCCGCGGTCGTCGTGGCGCTCTGGAAGCCGACCGTGCTGATCTACGGCATGCAGTCGGCCGGCCTCTACGCCGCCATCGCAATACCCATGGGCCTGGTCCTCGGCATCGTCCACATCGTGAACCTCGCCCACGGAGAGTTCATGATGGTCGCGGCGTACGCCTCCTACTTCGCCTGCACGGCCAGCGGGATGGACCCGCTCCTGGCGGTGCTGCCCGCCGCGGCCGTAACCGCGGGCTTCGGGCTGCTGGTGTACAAGCTGACCATACGGCGGGCGCTCAAGTCGCCGGAGCTCAACCAGCTGATCCTCACTTTCGGCCTGGCCATAACCTTCAGCCAGGGCGTGAACCTCCTGTTCAGTTCGCAGACCAGGAAGATCTCGCTCGAGTACGTCTCGGCCTCCCTGACCATAGGCGAGCTGTCCTTCGGGGTCTGGCCCTTCGTCTTCGTGTTCGTGGCGGGCGCGATGGCGTACGGGCTCAAGCTCTTCCTGACCAGGACGACCACGGGCAAGGCTGCCCTGGCCGTCGGCCAGAACCCGCGCGGAGCCGCCATCGTGGGCATAGACGTGGACCGGACCTACGGCCTGGTGTTCGCCCTCGCGACCGCGCTGATCGGCGGCATGGGCGCCCTGTTCCTCACCAGGTCCGCCATATTCCCCGGCGTGGGCGGACCCTTCACCATGAAAAGTTTTTCCCTCGTCGCCATGGCGGGCATAGGGAACATACCCGGCATCCTGGGGGCAAGCGTGCTCCTGGGCCTGTCCGAGGCCCTCATGCGCGCGTTCCGCGGCCTGCGCGGCTGGGCCGACATCATATTCTTCGTGCTCATCATGGCCGTCATCCTGGGCCGTTCCATCAAGGGGAGGAAATCGTGAACAGGAACCTGCTCCGCATCCTCGCCGCCCTGGTGGCCGTCGCGGCCGTGGCGCTGCCCGCCTTCGCGGGAGCCTACCCGCTGCAGGTGGCGCGCAATGTGATCCTCTACATGGCCCTGGCCATCACCTGGGACATGCTGCTCCGTTCCGGGCAGATCTCCTTCGGCATAGCCGGGCTGTTCGGACTGGGAGCCTACGCGTCCGTGCTGGGCGTGCTGCGCGCGGGCATGTCCCCGCTCCTGAGCATCGCCTTCGCCGGCGCCTTCGCCGGGCTGGCCGCCCTGCTCATCGGCTTCCTCATCCTGCGACTGAGGGCCATCTACTTCTCCATCGTCACCCTGGCCCTGGCGGAAATCTTCCGCATCGTGATCCAGAACCTGCATGACTTCACCGGCGGGCCCGAGGGCCTGGTGCTGGACGGGGTGATCCTGGGCGGCTCGGCCTCCGGGCTCTACTGGCTCACGCTGGCCGGGCTGGCCGTCGCCCTGGGCGCGTCCTGGTGGTTCGAGAAGAGCAAGTTCCACTTCGCGCTCACCGCCATACGCAACAACGAGACCGCGGCCAAGTCCAGCGGCATCGACATCTTCCGATGGCTCCTGGCCACCTTCGTGATAACCTCGGTCATCCAGGGTTTCCTCGGGGGCATCTACGGGCAGTCCTACGGCTTCGCGACGCCGGACAGCGTGTTCGACGCGAACTTCACGCTGCTCCCCCTGGCGATGGCCCTGCTCGGCGGCATCCACAGCACGGTGGGCCCGATCTTCGGCGCGGTCCTCCTGGGACTGGCGGCGGAATGGCTCAAGCTGCAGATACCGTACGGGCACCTGGTGGTGTACGGCGTCATCATCATCATCGTGATCCTGTTCATACCCGGCGGACTGTACGGGCTGATCAAGAAGGCGAACCGCGCTTCCGAAGGGAGGAAGGCATGACCACGCTCAGGACGGAAGGCCTCACCAGGCGCTTCCAGGGACTGGTGGCCGTGAAGGACCTGTCGTTCCACCTGGACGCCGGGGAGATACTGGGCATCATCGGACCCAACGGCGCGGGCAAGACAACGTTCATCAACCTGGTGTCCGGCATCACCATGCCCAGCTCCGGCCGCGTCGAGTACAAGGGCCGCGACATCACCTACATGCCGGCCCACGAACGCGCGCGCATCGGCATAGCCCGGACCTACCAGCTCATCCACCCGCTGGAGAACCTGACGGTGATCGAGAACGTGATGATCGGCTCGGTCTTCAGCCGGGGCAAGAGCCTCAAGGAAGCCCGCCGCTCGGCGGAGGCGATCTGCGCCGAGCTGGAGCTGGACCGGCTGGACCGGGACACCGCCAAGCTGTCCATGCTGGAGATCAAGAAGATGGAGATAGCGCGCGCCCTGGCCAACGAGCCGGAGGCGCTGTTCCTGGACGAGGTGATGGCGGGGCTCAACAGCGACGAGACCAAGCAGGTCATCGGGACCGTCCAGCGAATCGCCGCGGAGCGCAACCTGGCCGTGGGCGTGGTGGAGCATGTCATGGGCGTGATCCGCGAGCTGACCCAGCGCGTCATCGTGCTGGAGGCGGGCGAGCTCATAGCCGAGGGACCGTACGAGAAGGTCTCCAAGGACCCGCGCGTGATCGAGGCCTACCTGGGAGGTGCCGCATGATCCTTGACGTCAAGAAGCTGGAGGCCGGCTACGGCAAGCTCAGGGTCCTGGACGGCATCAGCCTGTCCGTGGGCAAGGAATCGGTCGGCCTGTTCGGACCCAACGGCGCGGGCAAGACCACCATCATCAACGCGATCATGGGCATCGTGAAACCCTGGGGCGGCACCATCGAGTTCGAGGGGACGCGGATGGAAGGCATGGCGACCCACCTGGTCGCGCGCGCCGGCATCGCGCTGGTGCCGCAGGAGCGCGAGCTCTTCCCGGGCATGAGCGTGGCCGACAACCTGGAGCTGGGAGCGGCCTGGGTGCCGCGCGGCAAGCCCATCATGGCCAGGCAGCTGGAGACGGTGCTGGAGCTGTTCCCCATACTCAAGGAGCGGTACCGCCAGTACGTCGGCACCATGTCCGGAGGCCAGCAGCGCATGGTCGCCATCGGCCGCGCGCTGATGGCCAATCCCGCGCTCCTGATCCTGGACGAGCCATCGCTGGGACTGCAGCCGTCCATCGTGGCCGAGGTCTTCGACAGGCTGGCCCTGCTCAAGAAGGACATATCCATACTGGTCACCGAGCAGAACGTCCGGGAGAGCCTGCGCGCCATCGACCGGGGGTACGTGATAGAGAACGGCGCGGTGGTGCTCGAGGACACGGCCGCCGGGCTGGCGGTGAACCCGCACGTTGTGTCCGCCTACCTGGGGATCTGAGCATGGCTCGCGCGACGGTCGGCGGGATCGGGCTCGAGTACCTGCTGGATGGGGCGGGGCCGCGCACCGCGATCCTCCTCAACGGCATAGCCATGACCGTCGCGCACTGGAAGCCGGTGGCCGACCGGCTGGTCGCGGCGGGCTGGCGCGTGCTCATGCACGACATGCGCGGCCAGACGCTCTCCGACAAGCCGGAGGGAACCTGCAGCCTGGAGCTGCACGCGCGCGACCTGGCCGGCCTCATGGATTCCCTGGGCCTGGAAGTGGCGCACGTGATCGGCACCTCATACGGGGCGGAGGTGGCGTTGACCTTCGCGCGCGACTTTCCCGCCCGGTGCCTGTCCGTGGCGTCCATCTGCGGCGTGAGCGAGTACGACGCGGTGCTGGGCGCGGCGGTCCGGGCCTGGAAGGCCACGGCCCTCCTCGATCCGCGCGCGTTCTACCGGACCATATTGCCGTGGAACTACTCGGCCGGCTACATCGCGGCCAACGCCGAACTCCTGGCCAAGAGGGAAGACGGGGTGGCCGCCTTGCCGCGCCGCTGGTTCGAGGCCTTCGCCTCGCTCTGCGACGCCTTCCTGGCCATCGACCTGACCGGGGACCTGGGGCGCATTCGATGCCCGTGCCTCGCGCTGGCGGCAACGGAGGACATACTGAAAGGACCCGCGTATTCCCGCATCATCGCGGCCGGCGTGCCCGGGGCGAGATACGAGGAGATCGCGGGATCCGGCCATGCCGCGGTGCTGGAGCGGCCGGAGGCGGTGGCTAACGCCCTGCTCCGCTTCCTGCCGCCGTCCGGGGAGCCGGTACGATGAAGGGCTCGCGCCGGGGAAGCCCGGCGCTGGCCGTGACTCTCGCGGTCGCCGGACTGGCCGCCTGGGCAGTCGCATGCGCGCCCGCGGACACACGGGATGTGGAGGACAGTATGGAGAGCAAGACGGTCGAGGTGATGGGCGGGAAGATGAGCTACTCGGAGAGCGGCTCGGGAACCCCGGTGGTGCTGGTGCACGGGAACACGGGCTCGTCGCTCTGGTGGAGCCGGGTCATGGACCTGCCCGGGTTCAGGGCCCTGGCGCCGGACCTTCCCAATTTCGGGCGCTCCGACCCTATCGAGGCCGCCGACATCGACGCGTACGCCGACCGGCTGGCAGCCTTCATCGGAGCGCTCGGGCTGGAGCGGCCGGTGGTGGTCGGGCACAGCCTGGGCGGCGCGGTGGTCATGTCCATGGCGGCGCGCGACCCGGAGCTGGCGCGGGCCATCGTGCTGGTGGACGGAGCGTCCCCGGCCGGGCTCAGGACCCCCGAGGAGCACTACCCGATCATCGAGCTGTACAAGACCGACCGCGGCTTGATGCGCCGCGCCCTCTCGGCCGTTGCGCCCGCGCTCCGGGACGAGGCATTCCTGGATGCCCTGGCGGACGACGCGATGCTCATGGCGCCGCACGCCTTCGCCGGCAATGCCCGGGCGCTGGAACGCTTCGATTACCGCGGCCGGGCAGGCGCGTTCACGGGCCCGGTCCTGGTGCTCTGGGGCCGCAGGGACGTCATCATCACTGAGGCCATGGCCCGGGACACCGTGGCCGCCTACGGGGATTCCCGCCTGGCGGTCTTCGAGGACCTGGGGCATTCGGCCATGGTCGAGGACCCCGCGCTGTTCAGGAAGACCCTGCTGGAGTTCCTGGCCGGGCTCTGACCCGGTGTCGCGCCGGCGCGACAACCAGGCGATGCCCGGGCGACACCGGGCATGGGCACGGCGGCCGCTGAAAAATGTTTGCGTTTCCACGACGCTTCCGCGAAACTTGTACCGGCGGCCGCGCGGCCGCCCGACACATCCGGAGGTACCATGAAAAAGCGCAAGGCGTCCGTGCTCACGCTGCTTGGCGTGTTTTCCCTGCTGGCGTCCATGCTCCCGGTGGGCGTGGTCGGCGTGTATTCCTTCAGCCTGGCCAAGAAAGGCATGACGGGCGTGGGGCTCTCCCAGATAGAGGACGCCCTGGACGGCGGATGGTCCCTGCTCAACTCCCGCTACGCCCTGGTCGAGGCCGGCGTCCTGGACAAGGAGCGCGCCCAGGCCGAGCTGCGGGACTTCCTGGGCGGCCCGATCGGCAAGGTGACCCTGGTCGCGGGGAACCCCGCCGAGGCGGCCGACCTGCTGCTGCGGGCCGGCTATCCCGTCGATCCGGCAGGCGCGGCCGACGGCTCGGCGCTGTCCCTGCCCGGATTGCCGGCCGTGCCCCGTGACGAGGCGGCCAAGGGCTACGTGATGACCGACCCCGCCTTCATCGCCGTGTTCTCCGACGCCTGGGCCGGCTTGCCCGATGAACTCCGCTTCGAGCTGGCCAACGGCGAGCGCAAGATAGCCATAGGCAGGACCCTGTCCAAGGCCGTGCTCAAGATGCTGCAGTCCGGCTACGTGTGGGCAATCACCGGGGATCCCGACGGCTCGCGGGAAAAGCTGGTGTTCGAGGCCATGCACCCTTCGCTGGAGGGCGTCAATGTGTCCGGCCTTCTCAACTACAGGGGCGAGCCGGTGGGCCTGACCATAGCCAGGATGAACGGCAGGATAGGCGAAGCCCTGGACGGCACGGCCGTGGTCCGGTACGACTACGAATGGCAGAATCCCACGGACCCGTCGCCCCGCCGCAAGATCGTGCTGATGCGCTATTTCGCGCCGTGGAACTGGGTGCTCTCCGCCGGTCTCTATGAGGATGAATTCTTCACGGAGCTCAAGGCGATACGGAACGGCATCGCGATCGGGGCGGCCTCATTCGGGCTGGGGGCGCTGCTTTTGGCCATCATCGCGGGCGGCCTCTCCCTGGCGCGGCCCCTGTCGGTCATGCGCCGGCGCTTCGCCGAGCTGGCCGGGGGCGAGGCCGACCTGACGGCGCGCCTGGAACAGGTGGGCACCGCCGAGACCGCGGATTCCATCGAATCCTTCAACCATTTCGTGGCCGGCCTGCGGGACATGGTCGCCGAGGTCCGCGGCCAGGCCGACTCCCTGCTGTCCAGCTCGGGCGACCTGGCTGCCCAGGCGGAAGAGTCGGCGGCCGCCCTGCACCAGCTGGTCGCCTCGACCTCGTCCATCGCCCAGTCGGTCAAGGACCAGGACGCCATGGTGGGCGAGGCCGGCGCATCGGTGGGCCGGATACTGGCCGGCGTGGACGAGATGTTCGCCCTGGCGGCCTCCCAGACCGCGAGCGCCAAGGCTGCCGGCTCGGCCGTTGACGGCGGCGCCAGGAACCTGTCGGAGGCGAGCATGCTGTCCGACCGCGCGGACGCGGATTCCGCCCTCCTGCTCTCGAGGTCCGCGGAGACCCTGGCCAAGGTGCGCGAGCTGGCGACTTCCATGACCGGCGTGCGCGAGCAGGCGGAGCGCGTGGGCAGCGTCACCGCGGTGATCATGGACGTGTACGACCGGACCAATCTCCTGGCCATGAACGCGGCCATCGAGGCGGCGCGCGCCGGGCAGGCGGGCAAGGGCTTCGCGGTGGTCGCCGGCGAGATACGCCAGCTCGCGGACCAGAGCGCCCAGAACGCGCGGCTCATCGAGGAGGTGGCCAAGGCCATAGGCGAGACGGCGCGCAGGAGCGCGGAGGCCGCAGCTGAGGTCAAGGGTGACGTCGAGGGCCTGGACGAGGGAGTCCGCGGCGTGCGCAACGCGAACGCCGGGATCGCGGAGGCCCTGCGCAGCCAGCGCGAGGCCAACGACGCCGTGCTGGGCGCCATGCGGACCCTGGACGCCCTGGTCTCCGAATTCAATTCCGGCTCCAGGACCCTCAAGGAACTGGGTGCCCAGGTGGGCGCGGTCCTGCGCGAACTGTCGGACGCCAGCACCCGCATCACGGACGCCATGCGCGAACAGAACTCGGCTGCCGGCGAGATCAATTCCACCTCGTCGCGGCTCAAGGACATTGCGGTGGAGGTCCGGGGATCCGCCGAGGAGATCCAGGGCAAGCTGGGCCGGTTCAGGACCTGATCGCCGGTTTCCCGCCGCCCTTCCAGAGGCCCAGGATGGACCGAACCGCGATGGAAGCCATCAGGTGGCCCGCGGCCTGGGGCACGAAGGGCGCGGAACCCTGCACCGCGCGGATCCGCACGCCTCCGACGGTCTCGCCCGGCGTGCGGCCGTCGGCCGGCATGACCGGTTCCACGGCCGGCTCGTCCGACCAGACGCAGTCGAAGCGCGATTCGCGCTCCGCGCCGGAACCGGGCGGGCCGTAGCCCAGGCGCCTGAGGCGCTTGCGCACCAGGGACGAGAGCGGGCAGTCACGGGTCTCCCACAGCGAGCCCGGGCGGAGGCGCTCGGGGGCCAGCCTGCCGGCCGTGCCCATGCTGGAGAGGAAGGCAAGCCCCGCCCGTTCGAGGGCGGCCATCAGGTTGACCTTGGGGTTGAGGCTGTCGATGCAGTCCAGGTAAAAGTCGCAGCCCGCGGGGATGCGCTCGGCGGCATGGGCTCCCCGGACGATGGAGCCGATTCCCTCCACCGCGACCGCCGGGTTCACCCGCCGCGCGTACAGGGAGAAGGCTTCCGTTTTCGGCATGCCCAGGGTATCGGCGTAGCCGAAATACAGCCGGTTCAGGTTGGAACCGGAGACGACGTCGAAGTCCACGGCGACGACGGTCCCGATCCCGGCTCGGACCAGGTCCATCGCTGCTGCGGCTCCCACGCCGCCGAGCCCGAAGACGCACACTCGCGCAGCCGCCAGCCTTGCGGCGCCGGATTCGCCGGTGACTATCCTGGTCCGCTCGTCAAAGCCCATGCGCGAATGCCCCCGTGAAGTTTTCCAGTACCGTGGCCCGCAGGGCCTCCGGTTCGTCGCCCCTCAAGGCCGCGATGGCGGCGATGATAGCGGGCAGGTCGGAGAAGGTCGAGTGGTCCCTGGCAAGCCGGGCGCCGGGCAGCGGCGCTTCCCGCGGAGGCTGGTAGGGCGCGTCCGTCTCCGTGAGGATGGCGCTGGCCGGGAGGGCGGCGGCGCTGGCCCGAGCTTTCTTGTTGCCGTTGAGCAGGGCCGTGCCGAAGGAGAACAGCGCGGACGGGCAGCGGGACAGGAAGGCCGACGCCTCGTTCGGGGGCCCGCCCCAGGAATGGAGCAGCACCGCCGGCAGCCGCGAGAGGCGGGGCGCGTATTCGAAGAGGAGGTCCATGGCCCGGCGAAGGTGGAGCACGATGGGGAGGCCATGGCGTTCCGCCAGCTCAAGCTGGAACTCGAAGACCGCGCGCTGCCGGCGCTCGTTCGCGGGGGTCCGTTCGCGGTCCGGTACGTCGCCGAAGAAATCGAAGCCGCACTCGCCCACGGCCGCCAGGCCGCCCGAAGACGCCAGGGCCAGGAGCAGGCCGGCCTCGTCCATGACCGGCAGCTGCGGATGGATCCCGAACGACAGGAACCAGGGACCGGCCCCGTCGAGCAGGTCGCGGGTCCTGGCCAGGCCCGCTCCGTCATGCGCCGACGCCAGGCCCACCACGTCGAGGTCGCGATACGATCCGGCCAATCCCGGCTCGTATGCCTCCAGGTCATCCGCGTGGAAATGCGCATCCGCATACCGCATGCCTTCAGGGCTCGCCGGCGGCACCGGGACCTCCATGAGGAAAACCGGGAACGCGACGCTCAAGGTGCGCGCGCTCCCGGTTCGGGTTGTACGGGGAGAGTAAGAGGACCGTCAGAGGCCGGACAGCAGGCTGGCGGCGTCGGCGGCCATAGCGGGGTCGTCGAACCAGCCCGCCGCCGTCGCCCGCTCGAGCAGGGCCTTGGCTTCCGCTGTGGCGCCGTACCGGGCGTTCAGGGTAGCCAAGGCGAGCGCGTAGGATCCCCTGAGAGCGCCGGCGTCGTCGGGGGAGGCAGCCCTCAGGGCGGCGAGGGCGCGAGCGCCGGAACCGGCCGCAATGCCAGCCAGGGAGGCGTGCCAGGCGGACCGCGCCGCCCCGTTCGCATCCTCGGCCTCGCCGTAGAGGGCCAGCGCCTCCATGAAGCGATCCCAGGCTATCGTGTAGGTCCCGGCTTCCATCGCGGCCTTGGCTTCCTCGAAGGCGGCCTCGGCGTCCACGCCCGCTCCGGACCACATGAGCCCGCCGGCGGAGGCGGCCGGGTTTCCGCGGACACCGGCGACCGTCCCGGTGGAGGCGGTGCCCTTGGCCAGCTTCTCCAGCTTGGCGGCCACGGTGGCGACCGCGCCGGATTCGGTCCTTGGCTTGAGGAGGGCGTCCACCACGTAGGTGCCGGCCGCGCTGATGGTGACCGTGGAACCGGATTGGGTGCTCAGTTCCAGGATCGCGCCTTTTTCCAGCTTGACCGACTGCGAGGAGTCGAACTTGTCGCCGAAGTCCAGTGCCTTCCAGGCGCCGCCGGAGAGCACCTGCACGGTGCCGTCGATGAATGCCACGGTCACGGGAGCGGCCGCGGCGAGCGCGCCGCAACAGAGCATGGCCAATCCCGCCAGGAGCAGTTTTTTGCCGTTCATGCACGTCTGCCTTTCAGGGGCGGCACGGCGCCCCCAGCACTGATAACTATACTCCATCCGGCGCGCATTGCGCGGCGCCGGCGTGAAAAAACCCTCATGATGCGTCATCCTCGCGGCGCTGGCCGGGGGAACGGGTAATC
>JAKLIU010000440.1 GCA_022709445.1 Spirochaetota bacterium
CGGTGGACCTGGCATCATGAAAAGAAAGCCTGACCAGGCTGTACGGCGTGCGGGCCCTGGCCTCGGCGGAGAGCGCGGAAGGTTTCTCCGGCACGGTTCGCTCCCGCTTCATCGACACGGTCCGGGTCAAGGGGCGGCGCTTCCCCACCCGCGTGCTCGAGATCGTGGCCCCCGGGGACCCGGCCGCGGAGGTCAAGCTGGGCGGGGCAGAGGCCTACCGTTCCACCTTCGAGGCCTATGAAAGGCGGGACTTCGGCGCGGCCTCTGAGGCGTTTGCGCGAATGGAGCTGGGAGGCGACTCCGCGGCGGGGACCCTGCGCGCCCGCTGCGAGGCCTGGCTGGCGAGCGGGGCGCCGGACGGCTTCGACGGAGCGATGCTGATCCACGAAAAATGACCGACCCGGCGCCGGACCGGGAATGCCGGGGGCGAGCCTTCGGCGGGACCGGACCTTCAGCCCGTGACCGAGGGGGCCAGGGTCCCGTCGGTCATCGCGACGAGCTCATCCTGGGGCAGGGGCCTGGCGTAGAGGAAGCCCTGCAGGAAGTCGCAGCCCAGCTCGTCCAGCACGCGTGCCTGGAAGGGCGTCTCCACGCCTTCGGCGACCGTGGCCAGCCCGAGGTTCCGGGCCAGGCCCAGGATGGTCTCCACTATGGCCACCGACTGGCTGGAGCCCTCCATTTCCCGTATGAAGGACTGGTCGATCTTGAGCTCGTCGATGGGAAAGTCCTTGAGGTAGGACAGGGACGAGAATCCGGTCCCGAAATCGTCCAAGGCTATCCTGATGCGGTCGGCCCTCAGGAGCTCCAGCTGCTCCTTGACGTGGAAGCTTTCGTTGATGAGCGATGACTCGGTGATCTCTATCTTGAATCTTTCCGGCGGGAGCCCCGAGGATTCCAGGATGCCCATCACCGAGCGGTGGAAATTCCTGTTCAGGAGCTGGGCCGGCGCCACGTTGATGGCCACCCTCCAGGGCTTGGGCCAGGCCAGGGCATCCAGGCAGGCGCGCTGCTGTATCCAGGCCCCGATCGAGATCATGAGCCCGCCCTGCTCGGCTATCCCTATGAACTCCACCGGGCTGACCAGGCCCAGGCGGGGGTTGCTCCAGCGGATCAGGGCCTCGGCGGAAACCACCGTCCCGGAGCCCGCGCGCACCTGGGGCTGGTACAGGAGCCGGAATTCCTTCTTCTCGGTCGCGTTGTCCAGCTCGTAGAGTATGGCGTGATTGCGCGAGGCCTGGGCGGCCACCACGGTATCGAAGATCTTCACGTACCCCAGCCGCGTCGCCTTGGCCTGGTTGAGCGCAAGCTCGGCGCACTGGTGCATGCGTTCCGTGCCGTCTATGCCCGGCCCGGAGAACACGGCTCCGCCGCGGACGGACAGCTCGAACTGCTCTCCGTCGAGGGTGATGGGTTCGCGCAGGTTCTGCAGGA
>JAKLIU010000441.1 GCA_022709445.1 Spirochaetota bacterium
CTGGCGAGCGCCTCCGTGAAGCGGACCTGTTCCTCGGAGACGGGGACGGACAGGCGCTCGGCCGCGATGACGCCTATGGGCTCGTCGTCCCAGAGCATGGGGACGATGATGCGCGAGCCGCCGATCCCGCATCCGGCCGGGTGGGACGAGGGCCTGGCCACCTTGCCTTCCATGGCCTCCAGGCACTCGGCGGCAGAGGGCCACTCGTCGCAGGCGCAGCGCTCGGACTCGCCGCGGTAGTCCCGGACGGCCGCCGGCAGGATGCGCCCGTCCTCCTCCAGGTTGACCTTGGCGTAGTCGTAGGGAAGGAGCCAGCCCAGGTAGTCCAGGAGGGTTTCCAGCACCAGGCCCAGGTCCAGGTCCCTGGCCAGCTCCATGCTGGCGACGCGCAGGGTCTCGGCCGCCTGGAGGCTGGTCCTGTCGTGCCTGACCAGGGCTGCCGCGCGGTCCACCACGGCCAGCGCGCGGGCCTCGTCGTCCAGGTCCGGCTCTATGCCGCCCAGCATCTCGGCCAGGTGGTTGATGGCCGCGGCCAGCTTGGTGCCGCTTACCTCGCCGTCCATACCGCTTCGCCCGCCAGGATGCGGCCCATGACCTCGGTGAAGCGCCTCCCGTCTATCGGCTTGCCTATGAACCCGTCGAAGCCCGCCTCCCGCGCGCGCTCTATGTCCTGGTGCATCACGTTGGCCGTGAGCGCGACGATGGTGGCCCCGGCCGATTCCGGCCTGGCCCGGAGCTCCTTGAGTATCGCGTAGCCGTCCTTCTTGGGCAGCTGGATGTCCAGGAAGACGATGTCCACGCCCTCGGGGCGCTCGTCGAAGAAGGCCGCCGGGTCGCCGGGGTACTCCCACACGCGCTCCGGCGATATGCCGGCCAGCTTGAGGAGGCGCGTGATGACCAGGCGGTTGTTGGGATCGTCCTCCACCACCAGGATGCGGGCATCCCGGGCTTCGATGCGTCTGTCGGTCATGCGGTTCCTCCCCCTTGGCGGCGCGCCTTGGCCCTGCGCACCGCCTTCTCGAGCTCGTCGGCCGTGAAGGCCCCCTTGCGCAGGAAGCGTTCCGCCCCGTCGCGGAACCGCGCCCTGTCCTCCGCGCCCAGGTCCCTGGCCGTGACGATGATCACGGGCACGTCCCTGAGGCCGGGTTCCTTCCTCAGCCTGTCCATCACCTCGAAGCCGTCCATGCCCGGCATCACCACGTCCATGAGGATGACGTCCGGCGTGTTGGCGCGGGCGGCTTCCAGGCCGGATGGGCCGTCAAGGGCGAACTCCACCGAGTAGCGCTCCCCGTCCAGGATGCGGCGGATGATCTCCAGGGAATCCTCGTCGTCGTCGATGGCCAGGACGGTGCCGCCGCCGGGAGCCGCCGCTTCCAGGGCGCGCCTGAGCCCGTCCCGCGTCACCGGCTTGACCAGGTAGTCGTCTGCTT
>JAKLIU010000442.1 GCA_022709445.1 Spirochaetota bacterium
CGCATGGTGTCGGGGATGATTTCCTTGACGCTCTTGTAGGAGACGGCCTGCCGGTCCTCGCTCACCTCGAAGATGCTCTCCTGCAGCTCGTCCAGCAGGAGGGCGGTGTCGATGGAGTCGTCGTGGGCCTTCTGCCTGATGTCGGCCGACAGGCGGATCAGGGTCCTGCGCACGGCGCACTCGCGGACGATCTTGGCGTAGTACTCCAGGTTGGCGCTGGATGGGACGGCGTCGGTGAGCCTGGCTATGTAGGCCGGCCCGCCCGCCGCGTCCAGGGTCCCGAGAAGGCGCATCTCGTCGGCGAGGGTGATGAGGTCCGCCTTCTGGCCCTTCTCGAACAGCGAGACGATGGCTGCGAAGACATGCTTGTTGGCGTTGACGTAGTAATCATCCGGTCGCAGGTACCGCAGGATGTGCGGCACCGCGTCCGGATCGAGGAGGAGGGCACCCAGCGCAGCTTGCTCGGCTTCCGCGTTGTGGGGCGGAACCTTGTCCTTGAGCTGCGCCGGTATCATGGATCCCTAGGCCTGGGGCTCGGCTTCCGCGCCGGGCGCGGGCTCGGCCTGCTCCTGCTGGCGCTCCTGGACCTGCTCCTCCTCGTGCCTTCGGCGGCGCGGGGCGGGCTCGGCCTTGGGGGCCTCGGCCTTCTTCTCGACGTGGCCCTTCACGGAGACGCGGAGGGTGGCTTCGTTCTTCTCGTAGAGGCGGACCGTCACCTTGTAGTTGCCCACGCTCTTGACGACGCGGCCGGGGACCTCGATGTGCTTGCGGTCGATCTGGATGCCCTTCTTGAGCAGCTCGTCGGCGATGGTGGCGTTGGATACGCCGCCGAAGAGCTTGCCGTTCTGGCCGGCGGGCATGTCCAGGACCAGGTCCTCAGCCTCGAGGCGGGTCTTCATGTCCATGCTCGCGTTGCGCTTCTCGGCCTTGCGGGCCTCGATCTCGGACTTGCGCTTCTCGAACATGTTGACCACCGACGGGCTGTACGGGAACGCGAGTCCCCGGGGCAGGAGGTAGTTGCGGGCGAAGCCGGCGGCGACGTCCTTCACGTCTCCGAGCTCGCCCAGGTTGGGGACATCGTGGTTCAGGATGACCTTCATGGTAATTCTCCTTTGGGTTCTGTGCGGAACGGGATCCAGGTCTCGAGGGTGCCGAGCAGGGCGAGGAGGCCGAGGGCGATGAAGCCCGCGGTGCCGCTCGCGACGAGCAGCACCAGCGCTATCGGTCCCAGGGCCCGCGCGACAGTTGCCATGCCTATCCGCCCGGCGAGGGCGAAGGACACGGCGAGTCCCTGGAGCGCGTAGCATATTGACAGTGAAACGGCCACGTTCCACGCGACCGCCTTGACGGCGGGCATGGGCAGGTAGCGGGTGAGCAGGATCGCG
>JAKLIU010000443.1 GCA_022709445.1 Spirochaetota bacterium
CCGGTGTTCATCTACGCCTCGCGCGAAGACCATATCGTGCCCTGGAAGGCGGCCTATGCCTCGACGCGCATCATGAGCGGCAAGAAGCGCTTCGTGCTCATGACCTTCGGCTTCTTCACGGCCTTCCCCCTGATCCTCCTCTTTTCCCGCTCCTTTCCTCTGCTCGTGGTCGCGTTCATAGTGAGGGGACTCAAGAAATTCGGGGAGCCGACGCGCAAGGCCCTGATCATGGACCTGGCCCCCGAGACGGCCAAGGCCCGCACCTTCGGGGCGTACTACCTGCTGCGGGACGTGGTGGTATCCGTGGCCGCGCTGTCCAGCGCGCTCCTGTGGAACATTTCGCCGGCGGCCAACTTCCTGACGGCGACGGCCTTCGGACTCGCGGGCACGCTCCTGTTCGCCCTGCGCGGCAGGGACGTGGAACCGGCGGCGGCCGGGAGCTGATCCGCGGAGGGCTCGGAGCCGTCAACCCGCCGGGGAACCCGTTTCCACGGGCACCGGGAAGTCCAGCGTGAACCGGGTGCCGCCGCCGCGCTCGAGCGCCAGGGTCCCGCCCAGCTGCTCGGTCAGCGCGCCCACCAGCCTGAGCCCGAAGGACTGGGCCCGGTGGGGATCCAGCGAGGCGGGCAGGCCCACCCCGTCGTCCCCGACGGACACGCGAGCCCGCGCGCCGTCGCTGGCGGCCTCCACCGTCACCGTGCCCGACGGCCTGCCGGCGAAGGCGTACTTCATGCTGTTGGTGATCAGCTCGTTGACCACGATGCCCAGGGTGGACAGCTCCCTGACGCCCAGGCTGAAATCCTGGATGCGCCGCTCCAGGCCTATGTGCGCGCTCTCCGGGAACAGCTCCACGATGCGCTCGAGGAGCTGGGACAGGTAGTCGCGCACCGACATGGCGCCCAGGTCCTCCGACCGGTACAGGCGCTCGTAGAGCACGCCCATGCTCTGGAGCCGCCCCCTGGCATCCTCGAGCGCACCGGCCACCGCGGAGTCCTCCGCCAGGCTCGCCTGCAGGGTCAGGAGGCTGGTCATGAGCGCCATGTTGTTCTTGACCCGGTGGTGCACCTCGCGCAGGATCAGCTCCTTCTCGTCCAGGAGGGCGCGTATCCTGGCCTCGGCCTCCATCCGATCGGTTATGTCGCGCGCCGCCGCGTAGATCAGGTCCCCGTGCAGCGCCGAGCGCCACTCGATCCAGCGGTAGGAGCCGTCCCTGCAGCGGTAGCGGTTGACGAAGTCATGCACTTCCTCGGAGCGCTCCAGCCGGCTCACGGCGGCCAGCGTCGGCCCGCGGTCGTCCGGGTGCACGAAGTCCAGGAAATTGCGGTGCAGGAG
>JAKLIU010000444.1 GCA_022709445.1 Spirochaetota bacterium
TCGGGTCCGACGGCTCGCTGACCGGGTACGCCGGCGGCCTGGACCGCAAGCGCTTCCTCCTCGAGCTGGAGTCGCGCGGCGGCGCTTGACGGGTGAGCCCGGTCCGTCCTCCTCCGGCGGCTACTTGCGCAGAGACTTCAGGAAGGCCTCCAGGGTCGCGTCGTCGCGGGGCACGGCCAGCTCGCCGCGGAGGACCCTCTGTTCGAGCGCATCGAGGGCCGGCTGGAACCGGTCCATGAGCGCGCGGTTCCAGGCGTTCCGCGCCAGCCCGACGCAGCCGTCGGCCAAGCCCAGCTCGACAAGGCCCGAAGGCAGGAGCCCGGCGGACAGCCAGGCCGTGGAGCAGCGCAGTACCGCCTCGTCGTAGCGCTTGACCATGGAACTTGCGACGGCCACGGCTGCCGCGCGTTCCTTGGGGTCGGCGCTGCCCGCGTATGCCAAGCCCTGGTCGTAGTCGACGCCTATCACCAGCCTGCCCGCCGCCGCTGCCGCCCTGATTACGCCGGCGCCCGAGTTGCCCGCAGCGTGGAAGATGACCCTCACTCCGCCTCCGTACATCGCGGAGGCCAACTTTTCTGCCTTGGCGGGGTCCGAAAAGTCGCCCACCCAGGCGTCCTGCGCCGTGGAGCCGGGCTTGAACGCCTGGTCGACGGCCGCGGCGCCAGCCATGAAGGCCGAGCGGAATTCGCGGATCACCGGCATGTCCATGCCGCCCATGAACCCCACCTTGCCGCCCCTGGTTTCCCCGGCGACGAGGGCCGCGAGCGCTCCGGCCAGGAACGAACCTTCCTCTTCCTTGAACATGACCGAGCAGAGGTTGGCCGCTGATTCTCCTTCCGGCGGGACGCCGTCCACCAGAACGAAGCGTACGCGCGGGAACTCCCGGGCCACGGTCGCGGCCGAAGGGGCGAACATGAAGCCGAGGGCGAACACCAGCCCGTTCCCCTCGCGCGCGAGCGCGCGCAGGGCATCCTCCGGGCGGCTGCCGGGAGCGGCTTCGCGATAGCTGACGGTCACGGCCGTGCCATATGCCGCGCCGGACGGGTCGCCCGCTATCGAGCCGCGGTAGCGCTCGACCACCAGGCGGAGTCCCTCGAAGGCCAGGTCGTTCACTCGGGAGAAGTCGCCGGCCGCGCGATCGCCCAGCACACTCCCGTAGAAGGCCGCTCCGATGCGGGGGATGATCGTGTCCAGCACGGGCAGGGCCCGGCGCCCCGAATCAAGGGGGGTCTTGCCGGAGAGGCGGTACGCGAGTTCCGGCAGGAGGGCCACGATCCCGTCCAGGCTGGAGTCGGACACCGTGGTCGCGGCGTCGACGATGCCGCTGGTCGC
>JAKLIU010000445.1 GCA_022709445.1 Spirochaetota bacterium
AGCAGGTAGTCGATAAAACCCTTCTTCGTCTTCTCGAAGTCGTCGCCGAATTGGTCGGCCATGTACTCCGGCGTGATGCTCACCCCGGTTTCCAGCGTGATGTTCGCCGGGCCATGCTCATCGGCCAGGAATCGCCAGCCCGCTTCTTCGAGCAGCTTGTTGATCTTGATGCGGGCGCGGGCTTCCTTCGACATTGCGGGCCTCAAAATAGGAAGGGGGATCCGTTCGGCTGCGATCACCAACCGTGCTGTGGGGCGACCAAGGCCGCCTCACCGACAACAAGGGCCGCGTGGTGAACTTCAAGAACACGCTCATCATCATGACGAGCAACATCGGCTCGCACATCATCCAGGAGAACTTCGAAGGGCTGGAGCGCAAGGACGTGGACGCCGTGGTGGAGAAGACCCAGCGCGAAGTGATGGACCTGCTGCGCAAGACCGTGCGGCCGGAGTTCCTCAACCGCGTGGACGAGATCATCATGTTCCGTCCGCTGAGCCAAAGCGACGTGCGCGAGATCGTGAAGCTGCAACTGCATATCCTGCTGCACAAGCTGGAGGAGAAGGACATCCACCTGCTGCCAAGCGAGGAGCTGATCGAGCACATCAGCAGCACGGGCTTCGACCCGCAGTTCGGGGCAAGGCCGATCAAGCGGATGATCCAAAAAGAACTGCTGAACGAACTGAGCAAGCAGATCATCGCGGGGACGCTGGAAACGGGCACCCCGCAGGTGATCGATGTGTTCGATGGGCGGATCGTGTTGCGGAAGCCGATCGATGAGCGGGAGAAGAGCAACGGGAACGGAACGAGCAAGGGGAAGAAGGCGCAGGCGAGCGCGTAACTGAACGATAGAACTTCCTTCGTGAGGGAGAGTGTTTGGGCGTGCCCCCGGCTCACCCTGGAGTTTCATCCGGGGCAGTCGGGATGCGCGTTCACACCAACGGTTCCGGCACTTGCGGAATATGCTGTACCAGTTGCTTCGGGTCGATCACTGGCAGGATCACCCCACCGAAAAAGGTGCCCGATGTACGCTCGAGAATGATGCCACGTGCCGTGCTATAGAAGATACCCATCAATGTGGCTGCGAGCTGCCCATCCACGATCAAGTTGCCGTTGTCATCTTGGATGAGGTCCTGTAGGTTCTCCACCTTCATATCGCAAAGCAGGTCGTACGATGCCTTCAGGCCGAGTAGCTGCTTCTGCTTGTCCACACCCTGCAAGTCGACGGTCAGCCGGGCGCGGCAGAGCTTCTGCGGCGGGTCGAATG
>JAKLIU010000446.1 GCA_022709445.1 Spirochaetota bacterium
GACAGTTGCCATGCCTATCCGCCCGGCGAGGGCGAAGGACACGGCGAGTCCCTGGAGCGCGTAGCATATGGACAGTGAAACGGCCACGTTCCACGCGACCGCCTTGACGGCGGGCATGGGCAGGTAGCGGGTGAGCAGGATCGCGGCCCACGATCCCAGGAGCAGCCACACCAGGCCCTGGGGGACCTTGTAGGCATGGAGTTCCGGGGGCAGGGCCGCCGCGTCCCCGTCCCGGGCAGGCGCGGTGCCGTCCGGACGGAAGGCGAAGCGCGAGCCCGACAGGGCGCTGGCGAAGAGGAGCAGGAAGATGACGGCTCCGAGGCCGGAGGCCATGGCGCCGGCGAGCGTTTCCCACAGCGCGCCGGGGTCGAGGGCGCCGCCGGGCATTTCCGGCGCCTGCGCGACGAGCTCGTCGAACAGGGCGCGCACGGCCGGGTCCTTCGCCGCCAAGGCGAAGCACGGGAACACGGCCAGCGAGGCCGCGAGGGCCCCTCCCAGGGCGCGCCAGGTGAAGGGCACGGCCCCGAGCGCCGGTAGGGCCATCAGCGCGAGCGCCGCGATCATGGCGAGCGGCGTCACGAGGTTGACGAGCGTCATCGCCGGGCTGGAGGCCCGACCGGCCGCGATGGGCGCGAGCTGCATGGCGGACAGGACCGCCGCCGCCGACAGGGCCGACAGGGCCATCGCCTTCCAGCCCCGCCTGGCCCCCGCTGCCTGGATGGGCAGCAGGTACGCCAGGGCCATGAAGCGCGATCCGTAGAGGAAGGCCGACATGACGCCGAGGCCGATGGGGAGGAGATGCCGCTTGCCGCCGCCGGTTCCGGCCACGATTCCCGCCTTACTTCGCCACGAAGGGAAGCAGGGCCAGTGACCGGGCGCGCTTGATGGACACGGCCAGGGCGCGCTGGTGCTTGGCGCAGGAGCCGGTGATGCGGCGCGGCAGGATCTTGCCGCGCTCGGTCACGAAACGGCGCAGGACGTCCACGTCCTTGTAGTCGATCTTGAGCTTGTTCGCGCAGAACTTGCAGACCTTCTTGCGGAAGAAGCCCTTGCGGCCGCCGCGTCCGCCGCGGTCGTCGCCTTCCCGGCGGGGTTCGTCGTCCGATCCGCGCCCGCGCGAATCGTCCCTGTTCTGGTTCATATCAGACATCGTGATTCTCCTTGGTTGTGCACCGTTCAGAACGGTATGTCATCCGAAAATTCGTCGGGTGACGC
>JAKLIU010000447.1 GCA_022709445.1 Spirochaetota bacterium
CCGTGCTGGAGTCGGGCCTGGCCGAGCTGGTGGCCTGGGGGCGCGAATCAGTCGAGGCCATGGACAGTATGGACGCGGAGCTGGCCCGGCGCGTGCCTGCGGACGAGCCGCTCTTCGACCTCTGCTACCTGGGCCTGGGCGCGGACGGCCACACCGCCGGAATCTTCCCCGGCACACGGCCGCCCTACGAGGGCAGGACCCTGGGTTCCCGCGCCCCGTCCGCGCCCCGCGAGCGCGTCAGCCTGTCCCTGGACGCCCTGCGATCCAGCGTCCGCACCCGCTTCCTGGTCAGGGCGCCGGGCAAGGAACGGGCCCTTGCCCGGCTGGCCGAGCGGGACAGGACCTGCCCGGCCTTCCTGGCCGCCTCCGACGACACCCTGGTCTTCGTGCTGGCCTGAGCCGCTGTTCCCGCCCGGGTAATTGTCCCGGGAGCTGTCCGGGTCATTGACCCGGACACGGCCCGGTCAGAGCGCCTTGGCGAAGGCCTTGCCGTACTCGTACGCGGCCGCGAGCGCCTCCGCGTCCGGGGTCCACATGGCCTTGAAGCCGTCGTTCACCAGCGGGAAACCGGAGGCCGCGAGGGCGTCGGACAGGACCTTGACGGATTCGCCCGACCAGCCGTAGCTTCCGAAGGCGGCCGCCTTCTTTCCCTTGAACCGCAGGCCCTTCATCTCCTCGATGACGGCGGCCACCGCGGTCAGGATCCCCTTGTTCACCGTGGGCGAGCCCAGGAGCAGGGCCTTGGAGCGGAAGACGTCGGTCAGCGCGTCGTTCTTGTCGAACTTGGACAGGCAGCGGGCCACCACCGCCGTGGAGGGCGAGGCGTCCGATATGCCGCGCGCCATGGCGTCGGCCAGGGCCCGCGTGCCCTCCCACATGGTGTCGTACAGGATGGTGACGCGGTCTTCCCGGTAGTCCTGGGCCCAGTCCAGGTACTTGAGCACGATCTGGGTGGGGTTGTCCCGCCAGATGACGCCGTGGCTGGTGCAGATCATATCGAGCGGCAGGTTGAGCGCGAGCACCTCCTCGATCTTTTTCACCACCAGCGGGCTGAAGGGCGTCAGGATGTTGGCGTAGTACTTCAGGGCCTCCTCGTAGAGCTCCTCCTGGTCGACCTGGTCGTTGAAGCGGAAGGCCGTGGCGTAGTGCTGGCCGAAGGCGTCGTTGGAGAACAACAGGGCATCGTTCTTGACGTAGGTGAA
>JAKLIU010000448.1 GCA_022709445.1 Spirochaetota bacterium
CCGCCACCGCATGCAGTGTGGCCGCGGTCCAGTCGCCCCTGGCGAAGCCCCAGCCCAGCAGCGTCAGCAGCGCGGCCGCCACCACCACCGGCACGAACACGCCGGACACCTTGTCCGCCAGCGCGGCTATGGGCGCCTTGGAGCCCTGGGCCTCCTCCACCAGCCGCACGATCCTGGCCAGCGCGGTGTCGGCGCCGACGGCCGATGCGCGGAAGACCAGCATGCCCCGGCCGTTCACGGTAGCCCCGGCGACGGCGTCGCCCGGCCCCTTGTCCACCGGCAGGCTCTCGCCGGTGAGCATGGATTCGTCCACGGCGCCCGAGCCTTCCACCACCGTGCCGTCCACCGGGATGCGCTCGCCGGGCCGCACGCGCACCAGGTCGCCCACGGAAACCTCGTCCACGGGCAGTTCCAGGTCCCCGCCCGGCTGGACCACCAGCGCGGTCTTGGGCGCCAGGGCCATGAGCTTCTTGATGGCGGCGGAAGCCCGGCCCTTGGAGCGCGATTCCAGCAGCTTGCCCAGCAGTATCAGGGCGATGATCACGCCCACGGTCTCGAAGTAGAGGTGGCCGGCGGCCGGGAAGTCGCCCGCCCCGACCTGCGCTGTGGACCAGAGGCTGTAGAGGAATCCCGCGGAGGTGCCTATGGCTATCAGGCTGTCCATGTTGGGCGAGCCGCGCAGGATGGCCCTGCCGCCGGCCGTGTAGAACCTGCGGCCGGCCCAGATGGCCGGCAGGACCAGGAAGAGCTGGACCAGGGCGAAGTTGAGCGGGTAGCCCATGGGGTGCAGGATGTCGGGCAGGGGCAGGCCGATCATGTGGCCCATCGATATGTACAGGAGCGGGATGCTCGCGGCGGCCGCGAGGATGAAGCGGTTCCTCATCGACCTGCTCTCGCGTTCCTTGGCCAGGGCGTGCTCGTCCACGGCGGCGGCGGATTCCGTGGCCAGGGCCTCGTAGCCGGCGTCCTTCACCGCTTTCTTTATGGAGGACATGCGGGCGACGCCGGGATCCCAGCTCACGGACAGCCGCTCCGTGGCGTAGTTCACCGAGGCTGCCAGGACTCCCGGCACGGAGGACACGGCCCGCTCGACGGCGGCCGCGCAGGCGGCGCAGCTCATGCCGCCTATGGGCACCATGGCGCTCTTCTCGGTCGCGGGCAGCACCGGTTCGTAACCGGCGTCCTTGACC
>JAKLIU010000449.1 GCA_022709445.1 Spirochaetota bacterium
CGCACGCGGGGGTGAGCCCTGCACCAGCATGCAGTGGCCGTGCCGTCTAGCGGACGTCCCCGCGCACGCGGGGGTGAGCCCCCGGCGGTCTCTGCGGAGACGATGCTGACGATCGACGTCCCCGCGCACGCGGGGGTGAGCCCTGGTCGAGTAGACGCGGGCGGGTGAGTATCAGGACGTCCCCGCGCACGCGGGGGTGAGCCCTGACATGTGGACTACTAGTGAGCGGGACGCTTGGACGTCCCCGCGCACGCGGGGGTGAGCCCTGGCGCGCCACAACAATGCCGGACGCCAGGCAGACGTCCCCGCGCACGCGGGGGTGAGCCCCGCATGGCGCTGTCGATCAACTGATCCTGCGAGACGTCCCCGCGCACGCGGGGGTGAGCCCGCCCCATGAATCCGTCGATGTTGCTGGAGTAGGACGTCCCCGCGCACGCGGGGGTGAGCCCATCGGGCACACGGTCGACCCGAACGGAGCGGTGACGTCCCCGCGCACGCGGGGGTGAGCCCTCGCGCGGGTCATTCGCGCTGGGCGAGACTTTGACGTCCCCGCGCACGCGGGGGTGAGCCACCGAGCCGGGGCAGCAATTAGAGAAGGAGGAGGGACGTCCCCGCGCACGCGGGGGTGAGCCCCCCGGCAGCGCTGTATGGCACCACCCCGAAGAGACGTCCCCGCGCACGCGGGGGTGAGCCCGAAAACCGGTCACGGGTCCGCACAGCAAGCTCGACGTCCCCGCGCACGCGGGGGTGAGCCCCCGTGGGTGCAGATGGTGAAGGGTACCGGCACGACGTCCCCGCGCACGCGGGGGTGAGCCCCAGGACCACCCGCGGCTGGCATGAGGTCACCGGACGTCCCCGCGCACGCGGGGGTGAGCCCCCGCGCCATCCCCGGTCAAAACTGCGGACAGCGACGTCCCCGCGCACGCGGGGGTGAGCCCTGATCCAGGGCACCGACGAATGGTTCGCCGTCGACGTCCCCGCGCAC